>CAZOIZ010000038.1:0-9029 GCA_964580005.1 uncultured Rhodobacterales bacterium | reverse complement strand
AATAAATTCAGAAATATAAATACAAATAAAATTGAAATCCATAGCCTATTAAATTTTGTATACTTTTTTGTTATAATTTTTGGAACACTAGATATGTTATTATTTATTAAAAAACCACTCAAGCTTTTATTATTTTGACTTAAAGATTGCTGCTTTGAGAGTTCATTATCAATAAAACCGTATTTATTTAATTTAAAAATGTTAATAATTTTACCATCTTGAAGTTCAATATTTTCATTTTTCTTAATTAAAAAACAAGATTTCTCAGAAATTATACATTCAACCTTATCTTTAGTTTTATCTATTAAAGGTTTTACCAGGTTGGAATATTCTTTTTCATCAAGCCAAAATTGTTTAAGCTGGTTTTTATCGATTATTGCAGGACTAAAGTGTAATTCATTAGTATTTGAAAGAATTTGATGACTAAAATAGAATTCATTTTCATTAATTTTTATTTTTTTATCAAAAGGTAAATCTCGCCTTCCTTCAACGCATAAAACTGATGATAAAACTATTCTTGTAAAGCTAAATTTATTTAGCTGATCTTCATATTTATTGAAACTTTCAATAAATTTTGTGGTATTATCTGAGACCTCATATATTTCATATTTGGGTTTAAATTTTTTTACTCTTATTATATGTGTAATTTTTTTCATTGAATATTTTAAATCTTTAACACTTGCTTTTTAAATGGTCCATATCTGTAGATTAATTTAACTATATTATCACTATCAACCTCGTATTTTGATGAAGAAAAATATTGAGTTCCTTGTTTATCTTCATATGTTATTTGAGCTTTAATTGACTTAGAATTGAAGCTAATAACTTTTAAATATTGTTGTTCATTTAATTCCAAAGGTCGCCTTAAAATCTGTTCAATTTCTTTTTGGAGATTTGAAATATTTTTTTCTGTTTTATTTTTTTGGTTACTATTTGGCCAAATGTCTTTACCAATTATATTTGATAAATCTTTTGCATTATTTTCACTTAAGAAAGGAAGAAAATAACCTATTTTTTCTGAACTCATATTAAGGATATTAATTTTATTATTATACAAATTTACACATAATAGTTCTTTAATTTTGCTATTAATTTTTGCTATTTCTGGTATCATATTTAATTCTATATTCGATACGGCAAAATAATTTCTTGGCAGCCAATCAATATTTCTTTTGTTGTATTCAAGGCTTTCCTTGAGGTTTTGAGAGTTAGTTTTATCCGTGTCAATCCAATCTATGATGTAATTTATAGCATTGATGTCAATTTTAAGTTTTTTAAAAATTTCATTCAATCTATTTAATTCTACATTATTAATATCAAGTTCATTATTAGAGTTTTTATAAAATAAGGAATTTACATTAAAGCAATTATCATTTGATGAAATTTTAACTTCAATGTTTGCTTGACTTGGTGTTTCATATTGTTCTTGAAAGCCATAATTTTTTGTAAGATTTCTATTTTTATTAAAATTATTATTTAAATATTCGGTTATCACCAATTCAATTGCTGATATTTCTTCTTCAATAGTCATTAGTTGTTCATAATTTTGTATCAGTTCAATCTTTTTATTTTGATTGGAAATGGCTATTGTTAATGTTGAAATTAATATAGTAACTATTACTGCAACTGTTATAAAAACATATCCATCTTGTTTATAAGTTTTCATAAATTATTGCCAACTCTAAAACTATAAACTTCTTCATTATCAGGCCCAAATTCAATTGATATAAGTGAAGGGGGTGACTGATTATTTTTGTGTGAAATATATAAATTTGAAACTTTTTCAATTTTGAAATTAAGTTCTTTTTTGAAATCATGAATTAATTCTTTGTTTATTGTTTTTTGATTGCCAAAATTAAATAAACTTCTATATAATTTTCCATCATTTATATGCCATTTTACTTTCATAATTTTTAAATTAACTTGTGAATTTTTTTCTAATGATACTCTGTGCAAGGTTAATTCATTTTTTTTACTTAGAACAATACTTAATTCATCATTTATTATTCCCGGAATTGAATTAGAAAGATCATTTTTTAATAAATTATAAGCGTAAGCAATTTTTATAGCTTCATGACTTTTTTTAGTTGTGATTTTTTCTAGGGAATTAATGTTTGAATAAATAGTAAATATACCACCTATGACTATTGTGGAAATACTTATTGCAACAATGAGTTCAATTAGAGAAAATCCTTTTAAATGATTTAATTTCATTTTTTTCTCCAATAACTTTTTATACTATTTTCTTTAGAATTATTTGGCATCAATTCTAAAAGATATATTTTTTTATTTGGAGTATTGGTTTTTCTTATTGAAAAAATTAAATCACCAGAAAAAGATCTTATTTTTATGTTATTTTGATTATTAATATCATTATGTATTTTTAGTCTTTCAATGTATGATTTATAAGAAAGTTTTCTTAAATAATTATTAGAAATACTTTCTGTTGATGAAATTAAGAAAGATGCCATTAAATATATTGAAGATGAGATTAAAGTTACAAAAGTTAATGAAACAAGCACTTCTAAAAGTGTAAACCCTTTTAAATTTTTAATTTTCATCAAAAGCAGGCCTTCCAGAAGAATTGATTTTAATTTTTACCAACTCATTTTTGATTACACAATCTAGGCTGAATTCAGTTACTTCACCTGATGGAGATACATATATTTTTTTTGATTTAATGTTTTGTATTTCACAATTGTTAAAACTTTTTTTATCAAAATAAATTTTGGAATTTTTTTCACTATCTGGGGAAAATAATTCAATTGATGCATTTAAAGAAAGTGAATATTTTTTTAAAAATTCAATTTCTTCTTGAATAGAGTTTAATTTTTTTTCAATTGAAATATCGTTATTTGATAAGTTTAAAAAATTTGATGAAATTCCAACAAAAATTCCCATCACTGAAATTATTGAAATTACAACAATTAATTCAAGAAGAGAAAAGCCTGAAAAATATTTTTTTTTATTCTTTAGTTGACCAATTGCCAATATCAGAATTTTCATCTAATCCGCCTTCAGAATTATCAGCTCCTAAGGTCCAAATATCAAAATTTCTAAATTTACCAGGATATCTGTATCTATAAGGTATTCCCCAAGGGTCATTTGGAATGCCATTAATATATTTTTTTTGATCATTAGCTAAAATATCTAGACCAATTTCCTCTGAAGGGTAATCTCCATTATCCAATTTATATAATTCAAGAGCAGATTCTAATACCATAATATCATTAACGATTTTCGTTTTTCTTGCCTCACTTGGTCTATTTATTACATTCGGAACTATAAAGCTTAAAACAATACCTATAATTGCTATAACGACTAGTAATTCTAATAAGGAAAAACCATCTAACTTTCTATTCTTAAAATAGATAAAAAAATTTATTGTCTTCATGATATTATTTTATAGCATCGAAGTAGCATTTAAAACAGGCAATATTATTCCTAGTGCAAGTACTAAAATTATTATTCCAAAAAATATTAAAATTAATGGTTCAATTATTTTAACGGTAGACTTGAGCGAAATTGATAATTTTATTTCGAATTGATTTTTTAATAATTCGAAGTTTTCTTTTATTTTATCTGTTTCATCAGCAATTTTTATTGAGGCAATTTGCTGAGCATTTAGTAATGACGTTTCTTCTATAGCTTTACTAAAGCTATTTCCTTCCTCAATTTTATTAATAAGTAGTTTAATTCTCTCTTTTATTTGTAAATTTGGCATACTATTCATTACTAAAAAACTAACTTCAGAAATATTTAAACCTCCTGATAAACCAATTGTGTAGCCTTGTAACAAAACTCTTCTGGAGGATATAATAATAAGCTGTTTAATGAATGGTATATTTAAAAATATTTTATCAACAAATTTTTGAAAAAAATAAATTCTGTTTTTTAACACTATTAAAATCAAAATAAAAATTATTAAATAGAAAATTGCTATAATAACTGTGGGCAGTACATTGCCAGATATTAATAATATAGCTGTGGGCAATGGAATTTTCCCACTCAAATCCATAACATTTAACATCCTTGGCAATGCAAATTCAAGAATGAAGTAAAGTAATAAAAGCATAGAAAAAAATAATATAATTGGATAGGTTAAAGTTGATATCAGTTCTGATTTTATCCTTCTATTTTCGTTAATCATCTCAGATATTAATTTTAGTGTTTTATCTAAATTTCCAGAGCTTTCTCCTGTGGTTATCAATGACAGATGAAATTTAGAAGCACTAGGAAAAAACTTTTTCATTGATACATGTAATGGGTTACCATTTTTTATATCTTCAAAAATATTCAAACCTTCATTTTGAATAGATTTTCCAGCTTTGCCATTTGAAATAAATTCCAAAGAATCTGTAAGAGGCAGGCCTGAAGAGAGTAGATCTGATAAACTTTTAATAAAAAATTCAAAATTATTTTTTGGTTTTATATAATTAAAAAAAAATCTATGGTTGACTATTTTTTCAATAATAATTCCCTTGTTATTAAGAATATTTTCAGCAATAGACTTATCTTCAGCTAAAAGATAACCACTAATTTCTTTTCCATTTAAATCTATGCCTTTATAAAAAAAATTTTTCATGTTTACTTAATGTCAAGTGACATTCTTTTTGCTTCAAATTTTGGAACAATATTTTTATTAACTAATTTTTGGGCTTCATTTTCTAGTATGGTTTTTCCCATAATAGAATTCTCAGAAATAAATTCATCATTTGATATTCTTGATTTGAGTGTATTATCAACTTTTAAATAATCAAAAATTGCAACTCTACCTTGATATCCTGTATTGTTACATGAGGAGCATCCTTCTAACCTAACTAAATTTTCAGAATAATCAGATCCTGATTTAATTGAATTATCTTTACAATTAATACAATATTTTCTTAATAATCTTTGAGCTATAACACAATTAAGTGAAGAGCTAATTAAATAAGTGTCAATTCCTAAGTCTTTTAATCTATTAATAGCGCCTATTGTGGTGTTTGTGTGTAGTGTTGAAAGTACTAAATGCCCTGTCATACTTGCTCTTAATGCTACCGAAGCTGTTTCTTTATCTCTTATTTCACCAACCATAATAACATCTGGATCTTGCCGTAAAATAGCTTTTAATCCTTCGGCAAAGTTTAATCCAATTTTGTTGTTAACTTGAGTTTGTGAAATGCCAGGGAAGGTTATTTCTATTGGATCTTCTATTGTCATAATGTTCAATCCCAAATCAGAAATATTTTTTAATGCTGCGTAAAGTGTTGTAGTTTTGCCTGATCCAGTTGGACCGGTTACTAAAACCAAACCATGGGGCTTTCTTATATCAGTTAAGAAGTTATCAAGCATCACTTGTGGCATATTTAATTTATCAATTTTAATAAGTTGATTTTGTTTACCTAAAATCCTCAATACTACTCTTTCACCAGATCCTGTAGGTAAGGTTGAGATGCGAACATCTACTATCTGTGAACCCATGCTGAATGAAACTCTACCATCTTGTGGCAAGCGTCTTTCTGATATATTAATTTTACCAAGAATTTTTATTCTTGAAATTAGTCTTGGAGCTACATCAAGTTGTAAAGAGAGAATTGAAATAATGTTTCCATCAATTCTCATTTTAATATCAAATTTGTCATCATTTGGCTCAAAGTGAATATCCGATGCATTTTTTGCAAGGCCTTGAGCTAAAATAGAATTCAATAGTTGAATTGCTGGCGCATCATCCTCTTTGCTTTCAATAGAGGTTGCTGACATCAAACTAAGTTTAGCTTCCTCTATAGGTATTGCTTTTTCTAAAGACAAAACTTCATCTAGGTTTGAAAAATTATTTTTTTTATAAATTTTTTGTATAATTTTATCAAAATCATTATTTGGTAATGGTTCTGAAATTTCTACATCCCCGTATAATCTAAGAATATCAGAAATGGTTTCTGGACTACAGTCTTCTCTGATATGGATTTTTTGTACCTTATCGGTTTCAATTTCTGTTTCAGGTGCAATACCAAGTCTCATAGCTTTTTGAAGAGAAATCATTTCAAACCTATTTTACTCCATCAATGATAGGTAGAGGTGGGTAATTTAAATTAAATGGATTAATAATTCTCGACTTTTCTAAATCAATTTTTAATTTCATATATTTTTCAATTGTATGCTTGCTTAAGATTTCTGAATTAACAATTGTTGGTTTTAAAAATATAACTAAATTTCGTTTTGAGCGGCTTACTCTTCTTTGATTAAATAACTCTTTAAGCCCTGGCAAATCACCTAAAATAGGTAGTTTTGCTCCTAAATATTGGGTTGTTTCATTTATTAGACCACCAATTGCTAAGGTTTTTCCAGTTTTTACTATTGCTGATGTTGAAATAGCCCTTTTAGTTGTAACGACATCTGATGCTAGAGCAGAAGATGTATCCAATTCAGAGACTTCTTGCTGCATTTCAATTGTAATAAATTCATCTAAGCCTATAACAGGCTTTATTTTAAAGATTATACCAACGTCTTGTCTTGATATAGTCTGAAAAGGTGAGTTTGCGCCTTCTGAAGAATTTGATGTATATTTTCCAGTAATAATTGGAATATTGCTACCAACAAGAATTTGTGCCTCTTTATTGTTCATGGCTAAAAGTGTAGGCGTTGCTAAAATTTCAGAATTTCCGTCATTTTCAATAATATTGATTAGTGCTCCTATGCTAGTAATTTGTTTAGCTCCAGGGCCAAGTGTCAATCCAATGCCGTCATTTACAAAGCTTGTAAAGTCTCCTCCTGCTATATTGGCACCCAAACTATTGCTATTTAAAATCGTCAATCCTGCTTTTCCAGATGAACCAGAAAATTGAAGACCAAGTTCTTTTGCTTTAGAAGAAGATAATTCAGCAACTATAGCTTCAACAAAAACCTGTTTAGTAGGTTTATCTAAAATTTCAATTAATTTTAGGATTTCTTTTCTATTTTCTGAAAATCCAGAAACAATAAGTTGATTTCCTGATGAGTAGGACTGAATGGAAATTGGTTGAGATGATATACTACTATTATCATTAAAAGTGTAAGAAGAGTTATTAATTACATTATTTATTGTTTCTTGAATTTCAGATGAAGAGGCAAATTTAAGGTCTACTACATCAAAACCGAATTTATTTGACAAAACATTATCTTCATTTTTTTTGGCATTAATAATAATGTTATCATCTTTTTTAACTGTTTCTTGTTTTACAACTACTTTGTCAAAGTCAGATATAAATTTTTGAATTTGTTCAAGTGCTTTTTGAGGAGCGCTAATATAAATGGAATTTAATTTATCAAGGTTAGTTATTGATACATCATTTTTTGGACTTACTAACCAACTTCCACTATCTAAAAGAGATTTAAGTACTGCAAAGACTTCTGAAGATTTTGAATTTTTGATTTTAATTTCAGATGAAAACATTTTTTGTTTAACATCATAACTTTTTATAAGCGTTAATAGCCTTCTATAGTCATTTTCATTTCCAACAAAAGTTATACTTTTAGCATTAGGTGAGGGGGAAATTGAATTTATTGAAGGAAAAAATTGTGACAGATAACTAGCCATCAAATTTGGGTCTGTTTCTCTTAATCTAACAATAAAAATCTGAAATCCTGACAAGCCTTTTTTCGCTACTGGTGCGTCTAATTTAATATTATTATTTTTCTTTATTAATAGGTCTCCATTTTCCTTTTCAAACAATGCCAGATCACTTAATGATAAAGAGTTTTGTAAGGAGGATATAATTTTTTTATCATTTAATGGGTGATTAATAATTAACGAAACTTTTGTTTCAATATTATTATCAATTATTATGTTCCTCTTGATTTCTTGAGATATAATATTCATCACAGAAACAAGATTTACATTATCAAAACTAAAAGCAATTTCTGACTTAGCTTGGTTAGCATTAATCAATGTAACAAATATAAAATAAAAACAAAAAAGTAATATTTTTTTCATCTACCTATACCATTCAACAGTGATTAGACTGTTTGATCTTTTAATTTCAATAAAATAAGTCCTAATATCGTTATTAGTATATAAATTAAATATATCATCAATTTTTCCAATAGGGATATTATTTATTGTTAAAATTATATCTCCTTCTTTTAATCCGTATTTATTAACTGGTTGTTGCATAATATTTTCAGGAACAATAAACCCTAATCTTCCAGCATCTGATCTTCCAGGTGTTTTTATAATTTCATTTGTAATCTCTTTTTCAAAATTATTAAGATCTAGTTTAGCTAATTCATTTGACACATTTTTTTTAAAATTTTGTAATTCTAAGTTTATTAATTCATTATTTGTCATTATATTATTTGATTTTTGAGATGAATTTAAATTTGATGTAAAAACAGAATTTTTTACATTTACTAGGATTGGTTTATCACCAATTCTAATTTCAAATTTTTCCATATTTTTAGAAATTATTACTGAAGATTTTTTTATTTCTAAAAGTTTATAGTCAAATTTATCTTGCCCAAGGTGAATTTCAAAAATACCTCCATTTATTTTGAGTAGAATAAGAGGAGCGCCACCCTTTGATATTCCAATTAATTGAATTTCATCTTTTTGATTAAGTTTTTCTTTAGGAACGTTGTTATTATTGAATATTTTAAATAATTTATTAAAACCTGTTAATTCATTTGCATAAGAATATCCAGATTTGACTGTTATGATTGACAAAATAAATATATGTAAGAAGATATACGTTAAAATTAGAAGTGTTTTCTTTTTAATGTTCAATGATATTTTCATTATACTAAAATATTTATTTCAAAAATTATTTTTAATATTTGGTTTCATTATATTAATGCTTTTTTGTTCATGTACAAATACAGAATTAATTAACTTAAATGAAGGCGTTAAGTTTATAGACGTTATTAATATAAACAAAAATCATGATTATGAGAAAATTAAATTGAGCACGTCATATACTGAGAATAACAATAAAATATGTTTATATATTAAAAATGATACAAAAATCTTTAGAGAAATTCCGATAGATAAAGAATGTCCTTCGGAAATATAATTT
>CAZOIZ010000037.1:0-9087 GCA_964580005.1 uncultured Rhodobacterales bacterium | reverse complement strand
GGTTTCCCCGACGGAGTTACAGTCCGTTGCATTTGACCGCTCTGCCACCCCTCCTCATATCGGATAGTAAAAGAGTTTTACAACCGATATAGCTATGTGTAAACAGAAAGATGTAATTTAAAACTGGATTATTTTGAATAAATAATGGGATCACATAATAAAAGATCAAATAATATTTTAGTAAAGAGCGACTACTATATGTTTGGATTGCATGCTGTAAAAGCAGCAATTGAAAACCCTAATCGTAGGAAGCACGCGTTATGGATTAGCGAAAATGCAAGGCCTAAGGTTTTTAATAACCATAAAATACCCAAAATACCAATTTTTAACCTCGATAAATCAAAAAGTTTACCGATATCTGATAATAAAGTTCATCAGGGTGCCATTTTAAAGGTGAGCCCTTTAAAACAACCGAGTGACATTCTCGAAATCCAGAACGCCAAGCAGCCAAAACTGGTTGTAATTCTAGATAAGGTAAGTGACCCACAAAATGTTGGGGCTATTATAAGATCCAGTCTCTTTTTTAATTGTACTGCAATAATTAACACCTACAACGGTGGATCGGGTGAGAATGGAAGTTTAGTTAAAGCTGCCTCGGGAGCATTTGAACAGATAAATTATATACAAGTTACAAACATTTCCCAAACAATCATTAGATTAAAGAAATTAGGGTACGTTGTTATAGCACTTGATGAAAATTCAACAAATAAAATATCTTCATTTAACAAAGGTAATGACGATATTGCTATTGTATTTGGAGCTGAAGGTAAAGGAATAAGACGTTTAACTAAAGAACGATGTGATTTGCAACTATCTATAGACGGCAATCATAACTTTTCATCTTTAAATGTATCTACAGCCGTTGGGATAACACTTTTTAATTTACAATCAAATAAATTTAACGGTGCTTAAATTTTTCTTACCACCAATAAGTTTCCTAGTTGTCTCGAATATGGTATGATTAATACGTTTTTTTGGTTCATTAAGAAAAAGTGAAATGAATAATAAACTAGCTTTAAATTTGTCGAAAACATCAATCCAGCTTTTGAAAAAAGGTAACAAGAAATCTTGGAACGTGCTTGGGTCAGTCGATCCTTCATCAAAAAACCTTGAAAAAGACTTGGATACACTGAAAAATCAAGCAGCCGCCTTGTCAACAAAAAGACCAGTAGTAGACATCCTTCTACCTAGAGAGTTAGTCCTTTCACAAACCATCGTTATTGAGGATGATTTTTCTATTGAACATTGTAAAAAAGTAACAGCCAAACGTTGTGGACTAAATGAAAATGAGATCTTTATAGCGATTGGAGACTCGTCAACAAAAAGTACTGTTCCTATAGCAGCAATTTCTGCAAATTCTATAACCGAGTCTAGAAATTTTGTTAAAAGAGCAGGATTTCGTCCTGAAAGATATATTGCATCAAGTAAGATATCTGGATTTAAAAAAAGTCCAGTTTTTTTCAACGATAATAGCTCAAAACGATTTTTTGACCTTGAAGGTAAAACATTTACACGTGCCTTGGCGTTAACGAGTATTTTATTATTTGCTGGATTCTTAATATCTCTGGCCTCCGCATTTTTTGAATATAGAGCAAATAATAAGCCCTATAAGTATTTGGCCGACTCTAAATTTTTTTTGCAGAAAGAAAAAATGAAGCAAAACGAACTTGCTTTATTACAATCGGTAAAAAAAATTTCTGCCTCTCCACTAGACTCTTCAATTTTTGAACTAAGAATTTCAAAGTTTGATTATACACTGCATAAAACTAGCAATCAGCTTCCCAAATTGAATTCAATCAATAAATTCTCGATAACAGCACAATTAAAAGCCAATCAAAAAACAGCGCAAATAAAAGAACTGGCTCCTGCAGAGATGATATTTCCAATTTTAATTCCTAATAAACCGAAGCATTTTGGTGACATCAAAGAGCTCTCTAATTTAGAAAAAGCGAGTTTATTGAACCTTACTGTAAATGGCCAAATAAAAGCAAATGGATCACTTCCAAATATAGATGAGGATTTTTCTGACTTAATTAATCAAAAAAAGACTATGTCAAGAGAGGGATTAAATGTTTCGAACAGCTTCGTAAACACAAGGGTCTTTGAACCTCCAGGAAAAGAAAGTAATATAAATAATGAATATAAAAAAATAGTTATTGAAGAGATTTTTTCAGATATATCTTTGACCAAAATTTTAATTACGACAGCAAATAAACAGGCTAGTTCACTTCCATTACTTTACTTCAACACACAAAAGCCAGATATTCTTACTCCAGAAAATTTAATGGGTATTAAATTTATTGATGATAAGAAAAAAGCTCTGATTAACCCAAATGAAGCAATACAAGAGGAGTTTTTTATTAGTGCTCTTGCACAAAATTTTGGGAATAAATTAAATTTGAGTAAACAGTTCAATTTAAAACTTAGGGAACAAGGTCTTGATATTAAATTATTGAACAACTATGAGGAAGAGCAGCAGACACAGCTAGCCTTATGGAATGGTAAGAAGCCTTTTATAAAACCAAAGATTATAGACTCAATTAAAGTTTTAGAAGATCCTACTAAGTCGACAGGGGCAGTTACATTCGTTGAACTTCCGCCTAAAATACCGACCATTATAAGTGAATTAAAAAAAGTAGCCGCTAGTTCAGTTAAAAACTTGAGGGTCAGAAGTAATCCTCCAAGCATACCTAAAAGAGCATCGATAGTTGGGAACTCAACGCTAAAAAATTTAATAGAGCTAAATAGAACAAATTTAATTGGTATTTTTGGCAAAAGAACGGGTCGAATTGCTTTAATAAGATTATCTTCTGGCAATACCATAAAAGTAAAAGTAGGCCAGCAATTTGGAAATGGGTGGAAGGTTATAAGTATTGATCTTGATAAAATTCATATCACGAATGGCAGTAGACAAGAAACACTTAGAATTCCTGGCTAAAACTTTTTTTACTTTGTGCCATATAGCCTATCACCAGCATCTCCAAGGCCGGGTAATATGTACCCAATATCATTAAGTGATCTGTCTAAAGATGCCGTAAAAACCTTTACATCAGGGTGATTTTTCTGCATGATCTCAACGCCTTCTGGCGCAGCTAACAAGCACAAAAATCGGATGTCTTTCGCTCCTTTTTTCTTCAGATAATCGACTGCAAATGATACAGATCCACCCGTCGCGAGCATTGGATCAACGACTATGCATACACGATTACTTAAATCGCTGGGAACCTTAGAGTAGTACTCGACTGGCTGTAATGTTTTTTCGTTCCTATATAACCCAAGAAACCCTACTCGAGCCGAAGGTATAAGATCTAAAACACCATCAAGCAAGCCGTTGCCAGCTCTCAAAATAGAAATTAACGCTAACTTTTTTCCTGCCAAAGTGGGAGCATCGTAACGTTCCAGAGGTGTTTCTATAGAAATAGTTTCCATTGGTAAATTTCTTGTAATCTCATAGGCGAGCAACAAACTTATCTCCTTTAAGAGCGCTCTAAAGTGATTAGAAGATGTTGTCTTTTTTCGCATCTCCGTTAATTTATGTTGTATCAGTGGATGGTTAATTATAGTTAAGTTTTCCATTTGTTTCTTTCTACAGTTGTTGAATTAATTTCTCTTTGAGTTTTGCATCACAAAAGGCAAACTCTAAAGACCTCTTATTAATTTCATTAAAAATCTCTATGTCCCAACCAAAAGCATTGTGAAGATCTTCATATTCTTTTGATAAAGTTGTTAAAAAAAAAGGAGGGTCGTCCGTGGAGATAGAGATTGGTAGTTTTTTATTCAATAAAAAATTTATTGGATGATCCTCGAGTGATGAATATAGGCCTATCGCTATATTTGAACCTGGGCATATTTCTAATAAAATATTTTTTTCTGTCAGTTTCATAATTGTTTCTTCACTCTCACTTGCTCTCACACCATGCCCTATTCTTGTTACACCAAGTTTTATAGCTTCATCTACAGATTTTGCTCCACATATTTCTCCCGCATGGGTTGTTATTCCGAGCCCCGAATTCCTAGCAAAATTAAAGCTCTCAATAAAATCTAAGGTATTAAATTTTTTTTCATCTCCTGCCATTCCAAACCCAACCACATTATCGTTTTTTACTTTGGAGGCGAACTTTGAAGCTTCTAAAGCCTTTTCCGGACCAAGATGTCTTATGCAAACAATTATAAAATAGGTATGAATTCCATATTTGTTTTTATATTCATTAGCAGCATTACTAGCAATTTCCAAAAACCGTTGCCATCGACTAGAAGGTATGTCACTCCATAAATGAGGGCCTAAAAAAATCTCAGTATATATAACGTTTTCTTTAACCTGTTTATCAAGTACATGTCTTATGAGCGCTTCAAAATTTTTTTCCTCTAAAAATAAGTTTGTCACTATTTCATATATGCTGAGGAATTGGTCAAAATTCTGCCATTTGTAGTTTCCACTTTTATCGAAAATTTCTGGTATCTGTTTGCCACTGCTTTGACATATTTCTCTAACAAATGATGGTGAAGCTGCTCCTTCAAGGTGAATATGTAGTTCAACTTTTTTACACAACTCAAATGAGTTCATAATTCCCAACCTATTCGTGTGTTTTTAATCCAAGAAAGTCTTCTATTAGTGAACCTATATCAGAAAAATTTATTAATCCGTAACATTTATTGATCAAATGGTGGTTTTTTAACAATACTGGAACTTGTTCTCTTGTATGATCTGTTCCGGCAAAGGAAGGATCATTTCCATGGTCTGCTGTAATAACCAGTAGGTCTTCTCTATTTAAAATTGAAAAAAGTTTTGGAAATTTTTTATCAAAATTTTCTAATGCCCTTGCATAACCAGCTATATCTCTTCTATGACCATATAAAGTGTCGAACTCAACAAAGTTTGCAAAAATAAGATCACCTGATTTTGCCTTTACAATTATATCAAGCATCTCATCAAATAATTTATCATCAGACATTCCAGATACTGACTCGCTTATTCCACGATGACCAAAAATATCTGAGATTTTACCTACGCCAAAACATTTTTTTCCAGATTTTATAACTTTGTCACATAATGTCTCGATCGGTGGAGGTGATATAAAATCTTTTCTATTTTTAGTACGAAAAAACTCCTCTTTATTGTTTCCAAGAAAAGGTCTAGCAATTATTCGTTGCACTTTTAAATCATTAAAAATCTCAACAGCTAATTCACAAGTTCTGTATAACCGATCTAATCCAAAAACTGTTTCATGAGCTGCTATTTGCAAAACACTATCAGCTGAGGTGTATACTATAGGGCATGCGCTATTTAAATGATCTTCACCATATTCTTTTATGATTTCTTCTCCAGATGCATGCTTGTTTCCCAAAACGCCACCTAAATCAGCCCTGCGGATAAGAGTGTTAATTTGTTCTTCCGGAAAAACTGGGACAACTTCAGGAAAAGTATACCAACCAACTAGATCAGTAAAACCAACGATTTCATGATGACCGGTTGGCGTATCCTTTCCTCTAGACCGCGCTTTAGCAACAGCATAGGATCCAACAGTGCTATCAGTATTAGGAAGGGTTAAACCAGTTGATAGCCTCGTGGCACTATAAATCCCCAAAGACTCTAGGTTAGGAACCTTTAATACTCCCTTCCGTCCAATGTCAGCATTACCGTTTGAACAAGACAAAGCAATAGAACCGAATGTGTTAGATCCCTTATCATTATACAGATTAGCATCAGGAGCACCCCCAACACCCAAAGAATCTAAAACAATCAAGATAGCCTTACCCATTAAACAACTTTTTGTAAAATTGGGTTCCTTAATTGCGCCGGCCTACTCTCGGAAATAGAAAAGCAATCATTAATTTCTTTTTCCAAAGAAGCGTTAAATAATTTGCCAGCACCATGCAAAAACAGAAGAGGTTTTTTTTTATTGACCTCTTCCCCTGATTTCACCACTTTTGTAAATCCAACAGATAGGTCAAGCTTATCTGACGCTTTCTGTCTTCCTCCGCCCATTTTAACAAGAATGTTACCCAATGCTTTTGTATTAATTTGAGAAATAAACCCTTCCTTTTTTGCCTTAACTGGTACCACGGTGTTAGCTTTTGGAAGCACTTTTTGATAAATTGATAAAAAGTTTTTTGGCCCACCTAATGCTGATACCATTTTTTCAAAGCGTTCGGCCACATGACCGGAGTCAAGAAGTGAATAGATTTTCCGTTTTATTTCTGCTGTGCTTTTTTCAGAGTTAACCATCGAATATAATTCAACAGATGTAGCTATTGTTGTATCCAAAAGAGCATATTCATTTTTATTTTTACCTAATAGCACTTCGACTACTGTTTCTACTTCTAAAGAATTACCTATTGATGAGCTCAGCGGGTCGTCCATGTTAGTTATGAGGGCTGTCGTATTACAATTTGACGCTTTTGCAATAGAAACCATGCTTTCAGCTAACTTTTTTGCTTGTTTTATATTGGCCATTAATGCGCCTTTACCAACTTTAACATCCAGAATTAGATTTTTTATCCCAGAAGCCAATTTTTTTGAGATTATTGATGCTGTAATCAAATCCACTGAGTCGACTGTACTCGTTACATCTCTTGTTGCGTAAAGAATTTTATCGGCAGGTACTAATTTAGAGGTCTGTCCAACAATCGCACATCCTACTTCCGATACAATCTTTTGAAATGCAACTTCACTTTGTTCTATTTCATATCCTGGTATAGAAGAAAGTTTATCCAAAGTGCCTCCGGTATGCCCTAAACCCTTGCCAGAAATCATGGGAACAAAACAACCTAAGCTAGCCATTAGTGGCGCCAGGATTAGAGAGACCGTATCACCCACTCCTCCAGTCGAATGCTTATCAACTATTGGCCCATCTAGATCCCACTTTAAAACCGTTCCACTATTCTTCATTGAATTAGTTAAATTTACTTTTTCGCGTTCGCTCAAACCATTTATCCATGATGCCATCAAAAAAGCGCCCGTTTGAGCGGGCTCAACTTTATTGTTAGACAATTCTTTTATAAACCAATCTATTTCGGCAGAAGTCAGTTGTTTTTTATCTCTTTTCTTTCTAATCAAATCTTGAATAAACATAATTTGGCCTGTAGCACTTACTTTATTTCTTTGTGTAGCAAATAGGTTGCGAACTATATATACTATATTATTACCGTACTATTCTAAACTAACAATTTGATTTATCTAAATTTGACGCACTAAAAATCACACAAAGATTATAAAATGCCACTAGACAAAAACTTTAATAAAAGAAAAATGGATGCCGTGATCGTGAAGAATGAGGGCATGCCCTTTCAGCTTGAGATTATTAATGAAGTTAGGATTAATAAAAGTGCCGTAGAAAAAAGATGCGCTTCGGCGACCAACCGTCGTACGGTGAAAAAACATAACCAGGTCGCATGGCTACTTAAGGCTATCACATGTATGGATCTTACTACGCTATCTGGTGATGATACCGAGAGCAGAGTAGTTCGACTTTGTAATAAAGCCAGGACGCCTTTACGCAGTGACCTTCTGAGGAATCTTGGGATAGAAGATTTAAATATAAAAGTAGGCGGGGTCTGTGTTTATCACCAATTCATAAAAACTGCATTAAGCGCTCTTAAAGGGTCCACTATTCCAGTAGTTGCTGTGTCCACGGGGTTCCCAGCGGGACATACTCCAAAAAAAACGAAAATTTTAGAGATAAAAGAGTCAATAAGAAGTGGTGCTCAAGAAATTGATATTGTCATCTCAAGGAGACATGTTTTGTCTGGAAATTGGAAAAAGCTTTATGATGAAGTATCAGAATATAAGGAAGCGTCGGGGACGGCTTGTCTAAAAACTATTTTAGCTACTGGTGAACTAGGGACATTAAAAAATGTGAAGAAGGCTGCCTTGATTTGTATGATGGCTGGTGCAAACTTTATAAAAACATCTACTGGTAAAGAAAGCATAAACGCAACATTACCCTTTACTTTGGTTATGTCCAGAGCAATAAGAGAATATCGCGAATGCACAGGGTTTGAAGTAGGATACAAACCCGCAGGAGGAATTTCATCAGCAAAAGATTGTTTATCTCATATGATACTGGTAAAAGAAGAACTTGGTTCAAAATGGCTACACCCTTCCCTCTTCAGGCTTGGTGCTTCATCTTTGCTTTCCGATATAGAGAGACAGATAGAGCATTTTGCAACAGGTCAATACTCCTCATTTAATAGACATGGCATAGCGTAGGCAAATGACAAAGATTGAAGATTCTTTTAAAAAAATGGATTATGAAGAAGCTCTTGAGAGTGACAAAGAAGCCCTGGAGTGGATCGCTAAGAATAATGGGCAATTCGGGCATTTTATTGGAGGTAGATTTACTAAACCAAAAAACCTATTCAAAACCATTAACCCTTTTAATAAAAAAGAAATTGCTCAGGTGTCGCAAGGAACTATCACCGACATTAAAAACTCTGTGAAAGTTGCAAGATTAGGCTTCGAAAAATGGCAATCAATAAGCCCCTTTCAAAGATCAAAATATTTGTATGCTATCGCAAGATACATTCAAAAAGAATCTCGAACAATCTCCGTTTTGGAATCATTAGAAAATGGAAAATCAATTCGTGAAAGTAGAGACATTGATATACCTCTTGCAGCAAGACACTTTTATTATCACGCAGGATGGGCTCAATTAATTGATGAAGAATTTCAAAACTATTCTGCTATTGGAGTATGCGGGCAAATTATTCCATGGAACTTCCCAATATTGATGTTAGCTTGGAAGGTGGCTCCAGCAATTGCAGCCGGTAATGCAGTGATCCTTAAACCCGCTGAACAAACCTCTCTGACAGCACTTTATTTTGCAGAAATATGCAGAAGAATTAAGCTGCCGGCAGGTGTAGTAAACGTAGTAACTGGTGACGGAATAACTGGATCATATCTCGTGCAACAAAAGGATGTTTCCAAAATTGCCTTCACTGGCTCAACGGAAGTTGGCAAAGAAATTAAGAAGAGCACAGCGGGAAGTGGAAAAAAACTAACTTTAGAATTAGGAGGAAAATCTCCTTTTATCATATTTGACGATGCTGATCTAGATAGTGCTGTTGAAGGTTTAGTTGACGCAATTT
>CAZOIZ010000036.1:7377-9644 GCA_964580005.1 uncultured Rhodobacterales bacterium | reverse complement strand
GCTTGTAGATAATTAAACAAGGCTGTTCGAATATTTCCTACATGCAAATACCCAGTTGGAGACGGTGCGAATCTCAAAACTCTTTTGGTCAAATCTAATCTCTCCAATGGTTTACTATAGGAACACGCCTACCGAGTGCAAACGGTTTCCGAGATATCTTTGGGCCAGGGCAAGCTTGGTATCTTTTGTATTCGCTCAAGTAAAGGAGATCTTTGACTCTTACAACTGTTTTTTCAGAGTAGCCTCTTTGAATAATTTCGTGAACACCTAGATCATCCTCAATAAGGTGTTCTAAAATGGTATCAAGCTCATCATAACTTGGTAGAGAGTCCGTATCTTTTTGATCAAAGGCTAACTCTGCTGACGGTTCCTTTAATAGAATATTATCAGGAATAGGTTTTCTTACTGAAAAGTCATTGTCTTTAGCAGCACTATTTCTCCATTCACTGAGTTCATATACTTTTGTCTTATAAATGTCTTTCAGTGGATTGTAAGCTCCTGCCATATCTCCATAGATTGTTGAATAACCTACTGCAATCTCTGACTTATTTCCGGTAGACAAAAGTAAGTGTTTTTCTTTATTTGAAAATGCCATCAATAAAACTGCTCTTAACCGAGACTGGATATTCTCTTCCGTGACATCCCTTTCTTTACCTTGGAACAAAGGAGCTAAGTGCTGATCAACTTTGTCTATAATCTCTTGGATAGTAATTATCTCGAAATTTATTCCTAAGTTTTTAGACAATCTTCTTGCATCATCTAGAGACGCCTTAGAATTATATTTTGATGGCAAGGCCAAACAAACTACATTTTCAGGACCCAACGCATCCCGTGCCATAACAGCGACGAGAGCACTGTCAATTCCTCCCGAAAGACCGATTACAACTTTGTGGAAATTTGATTTCAAAACATAGTCTTTCAGCCCAAGCACAACAGCCTTATAGTCTTGGCTTTGGCGTGAGCCAATTTCTGCCACAGAATGTGGGAGTAGAGCCCAACTGTTTTTTTTTCTTTCAAGAATTACCTGCCAGTTTTTCTCTACAAACTGTGGAAATTGACAGACAATTGTCCCATTATGATTGTATGCAAAGGAGCCTCCATCAAAAACTAAATCATCCTGCCCGCCAACCAGATTTAAATAGATTATAGGGAGATTAGACTCTTTACACCGACTTTTTATTATTGCCTGCCTTTCAGCCAGCTTACTCGACTCATATGGCGAACCATTTGGAATTATTATGAGGTCTGCTCCCATCTTCTTTAGTCTGGCAATAATATCAGGGTGCCAAACATCTTCACATATCGGAAACCCAATCTTTAGCGTGCCAAGATCTAAAAGTTCTAATTCATCTCCAGATACGAAAAATCTTTTCTCATCGAAAACATCATAGTTTGGTAAATGAGTTTTTTTACTAACTATTTTTACGTGTCCTCTATGTATAGAAATGTAAGCGTTATAGACTTTTCCATCTAGAAGCCACGGGCCTCCAATTAAAATCCTAACGCTTAAATCTTTTGTGTTTTGTGCAATTCGTTTAACTTGTTGGGAGATGCTATCTAAAAAAGACAGTTTATTAACAAGATCCAGAGGCTGGTAGCCACTTAGAAACATTTCAGGAAAAACTATCAGATCTGATCCTTTTGTATCCGCTTCAATAGCGTTGACCAAAACAGATTCTGCGTTAAGCTCTGTTCCTCCTACGGTAGGGTTAGACTGTACTAATGAAATTTTAAGCCGAGCAACACTCATAGCCGAACCATCCAAAATACATTTGCTGTTTTTCCAATTTTAGTTAAAATGAAGCCTTAAGTCTATCTAGTTTTGATGTTGCGCAAAAGTTTTGAATGCTTTTATATCACAATAAAATCTAAACTTGAGAAGCAAAAATATACTTGGAGGTTTTTTTGAGGATTTATACTAGTAAGTTATGGTCAGTCTTTGCTCTGATTTTATTTTGTCAAAATCCTTTGGCAATTTTAGCTCAAGATCAAGTTAAACAATACGATGAAGGTAGTGTTTTCGAGGGATCGTTTAAAAACGGGCTTAGGAATGGTTTCGGTAAGTATACGATGCCAGATGGCTTTACTTACGAAGGAGAGTGGAAAGACGATCAGATTCAGGGGAAAGGGGTCGCGAGATATCCAACAGGTCAAATCTTTGAAGGCTCCTTCAAGCAAGGTGTCCCAGATGGGGAGGGAACGATGACTTTTTCTGATGGAACAAAATACCAAGGCAGCTGGCTAGATGGAAAAATGGAGGGTGATGG
>CAZOIZ010000036.1:0-7277 GCA_964580005.1 uncultured Rhodobacterales bacterium | reverse complement strand
TTGGTAAAATTACTTACTCCTCAGGTTCAGAATACGAAGGAACCTTTAAAAACAATCAACCGAATGGGAAAGGAAAAATTATATTCAGCGATGGTGGCTCCTATGAAGGATCATGGCTTAATGGAGTTATTGAAGGCAATGGAATTGCTAAATATGCAAATGGACTAATATACGAAGGCGCATTTTCTCGGGGTAAAAATAATGGTTTTGGAACGATGACTTACTCAGATGGCTATGTTTATAAAGGGAACTGGAAAAACGGTATTCAGGAAGGAGATGGCGAGGAGGTTTTCCCAAACGGAACTGTTTACAAAGGTACATTCAAAAATAATCAAAGACATGGAACAGGAACAATGAAAATGGAAAATGGGTTCTCATACACTGGGGATTGGGCTTCTGGGGAAATGAGTGGGAAAGGTCTTGCCATATATGCTAACGGTGATAAATATGAGGGCTATTTTCTAAATGGTAAAAGAGAAGGAAAGGGTGTAATGACATTCCAAGATGGAAAGGTTATAGATACGATCTGGAAAGATGGTAAGGAAATTCAAAAAGATACAGGTAGCTCCATAAGTAGTGACTAGTTTGTGCTTGTTTCAATTGGAAGTTGATTAATTTTGATAAATTAATATAAGTGATAAAAAAATAGGTGTCGTAAATGTTTTCTTTTTTGAGCGGTTTTATATCTTCAGATATGGCTATAGATCTGGGTACGGCCAATACACTTGTCTATGTAAAATCGAGGGGTATAATTCTTAATGAGCCGTCTGTTGTTGCTTTCCACATGAGAGATGGGAAAAAACAGGTTCTGGCTGTAGGTGAAGATGCGAAGCTGATGCTTGGAAGGACACCTGGATCAATACAAGCAATAAGACCTATGCGTGATGGTGTAATTGCTGATTTTGATGTGGCGGAAGAGATGATTAAACATTTCATAAAAAAAGTCCATAAAAGAGGAATGTTTGCTAGACCTAAAATTATTGTTTGCGTTCCTCATGGAGCAACTCCGGTCGAGAAAAGAGCTATAAGAGAGTCTGTTTTATCGGCAGGAGCAAGGCAAGCAGGTCTTATTGCAGAACCAATAGCGGCTGCAATCGGAGCAGGAATGCCAATAACCGATCCAACAGGGTCTATGGTAGTTGATATTGGAGGCGGAACAACAGAAGTTGCAGTTTTAAGTTTGGGAGATATCGTCTATGCGAGATCAGTAAGAGTTGGAGGAGATAGAATGGATGAAGCCATAATTTCGTATCTTAGAAGACAACATAATTTATTGGTTGGTGAAGCCACTGCAGAGAGAATAAAAACTCAAATAGGTACCGCTAGAATGCCAGAGGATGGAAGAGGGGCATCAATGGATATAAGAGGAAGAGATCTTTTGAATGGAGTGCCAAAGGAGACAGAAGTTACTCAAGTTCAAGTTGCAGAAGCGCTATCAGAACCTGTTCAACAGATTTGCGAAGCGGTGATGACTGCGCTCGAAAGCACCCCCCCCGACTTAGCAGCAGACATCGTGGATAGAGGAGTTATGCTTACTGGCGGCGGAGCACTATTGGGAGACCTAGACTTAGCATTGAGAGAGCAAACTGGTTTAGCAATTTCAGTAGCTGATGAGTCCCTCAACTGTGTTGCTTTAGGTACAGGAAAATCTTTAGAGTTTGAAAAACAACTTGCTCATGTGATAGATTACGGTAGTTAAAAACTTATTTATTAAAAATATGGCTAGCAAGTCTAAACCCCATAGATCTAAATCATGGAGCGTCACAGTCACGGTATTTATTTTTATATGCCTTATGATGATTTTTATTTTGTGGAGGGTAGATAACACTAGGACAGAATTAATAAGAACCAACATTATTGATTTTGTTGCCCCCTTAACGACACCCTTAAACTATCCATTAAAAGCTGTCGGAAGTTTTATAAGAAATTTTGAGATTTACTCATCACTGTTAGAGGAGAATAAAGAACTAAAAAGAGCTCTGCAGGATATGACTGGCTGGAAAGAAAAAGCCCTTCAGTTAGAACAGAAAAATGCACAGCTGAGAGCGTTAAATAATGTAAAACTGCGTGAAGATCTAATCTGGGTAACAGGAGAAATAATGGCTGATAGCGGGAGCCCCTTTTATCAATCAGGTGTCATAAACATCGGAATAAAAGATGGGATTAAAAATGGCTCTGCTGCAGTCGATGGGCTAGGACTTGTTGGTAGAATTTCAGGGGTTGGACAGAATGTTGCTAGAGTTCTGTTTTTAACAGATATTTCGTCAGCAATTCCCATAAAGATGAAACGAAGTAATCAAAAAGGTCTTCTAATTGGAGATAACAGTCCGTGGCCTTTATTGGAATTTATTGAAGAAAAAGCGCTCATAAATATTGGTGACAGAGTGTTCACATCAGGTGATGGAGACGTTTTCCCCTCTGACATTCTTATAGGGAATATTTTCGTCGATAATAAAAAAAAACTAAGAGTAAAGCCAGTCGCTAATTTTGAATCTTTGGAGTTTCTTCGTATCTTGAATACTAAAAAAATCGTCATAGACTGGAAAGATAATGAATTAGTAGGAATGGAGAACTTTTAACCTTAGAAAATGAAATTTTATCAATCAAACTTTATAAGTAAAATTCTTGTATTTGCAGTAGGACTGTTATTTATTATAACTCCGACTGCATTAACGGGTTCGAATATGAATAGCACATATTCATTATACCCAGATCTTTTTTTATGCTTTATTTTTGCTACCACTTTAAATATTCCAAGAATAACAAACTTATATTTAATTTTGTTACTTTTGCTCTTTTCAGATGTTCTACATATGAAGCCAATAGGCTTGTTTACAATGCTTGTTCTTACTGGCTTCATCATTATCCAACGTTATTCAAAACAGATCGAGAAATTATCGTTTATCATACATTATTTTATATTCTTTATTGTGATATCTTGCGTCCAATTACTTAACGTATTTTTGCACCAGTTACTTTTCATGCCAAAACTTAGCTTACTTACGGTTCTCAATCAGACAATTTTTACCTTAATTTGTTATCCCTTGTTTGATATACCCTATAAACTTATAACTACGAATAAGAGATAATGTCGAAATTTAAAGAAACCACCTTAAAATCAAAACTAGTGAGTCGAGTATACAGAAGAGTAATACTTACTGGAATATTAAAAGCCGGCGCAGTAGCGCTACTGGGGTGGAACATCAGGAAACTCCAAATTGAGGATTCTGAAGATTACAAGTTATTGGCCGACAAAAACAGGGTTAACCTTAGGCTTATTCCCCCTTCAAGAGGCCTTATTTTAGACAGGTTGGGAACTCCGATAGCCTTAAACGAACAAAATTATAAGGTAGTTTTCATAAGAGAACAAGCTAGCGATCCTAGTAAAGTGTTAAAGAAACTCGCAACTATCATAACTCTGGAACAAAAGCGTCAAGAGAGATTATTACAAGATATGAAAAAAAGAAGCTCTTTTATACCAATAACAGTTGCCGAAAACCTGACATGGAAAGATTTTGCAAAAATATCGGTAAATTTACCAAGTCTTCCCGGCATAATTCCAGAGGTAGGGTTGACACGCCACTATAAGGAATTCGAGTCTTACGCTCATGTTGTGGGATATGTTGGACCTATATCGGACAAAGATCTTGAGTCAGAGAAACCAGTGGACCCCGTTCTTCAAATTCCCAAGTTCCAAATAGGAAAAGTTGGGGTAGAAAAAAAATTGGAAAAACATTTAAGAGGAAGCGCTGGCGTTAGTAGAGTTGAGGTAAATGCGTCAGGGCGAGTAATGAGGGAGCTAAATAGAACCGAGGGAAAATCTGGACAAAACATACACCTAACTATAGATACTAAGCTTCAGAAATTTGCGTTAGAACGGTTGAAGGGAATGAGCGCATCTTCGGTCCTTATGGAGGTAGATAGTGGTGATATATTATCACTAGTATCGACGCCAAGCTATAATCCAAATAACTTCGTTTTGGGGATATCACAATCTAGATGGGACGCTTTACTTAGTGACGAACGAAAACCTCTCCTTAATAAAGCGACCTCTGGAGCCTATCCTCCTGGCTCAACATTCAAAATGATAGTTGCTGCAGCAGCTCTAGAGCTAGGCCTTATCGGACTGAATGATAAAATATTTTGTTCTGGATTCTATGAGTTAGGTAGTAGAAAATTTCACTGCTGGCTAAAAGGTGGGCATGGGAAAATGTCTCTCCAAGAAGCTATTCAGAAATCTTGTGATGTATATTTTTACGAACTTGCTCGTAAAGTCGGGGTTAAAAGAATTGGAGCGATGGCAAAACATCTTGGTCTCGGTCAGTCTTACAAGCTTCCGTTGACTGGAATAAGTAAGGGTTTTGTGCCCACAAAAAAATGGAAGAAAGAGAGGTTTGGAAAGAGTTGGCTCGTAGGGGACACGCTCAATATAGGGATCGGGCAGGGATTTAGTTTGGCAACGCCTTTGCAGTTAGCTGTAATGACAGCAAGAATCGCGTCTGGAAGAGAGGTAAAGCCAAACCTTATTAGAAATACGGAAAAAGAATTGAATAAAATGAAAACTCTTTCCATTAGAAAAGAAACTTTAGCTGCTATTAAACAGGGCATGTATGACGTTGTAAATGAGAAAAAAGGTACTGCTTTTAACTTTAGATCTACTGATGAAAATTTTTTAATTGCTGGTAAAACTGGTACATCTCAAGTTAGGAGGATAACGCGAGAGGAACGTGAGTCAGGTGTGATTAAAAATGAGGATTTACCATGGAAAATGAGAGATCATGCATTATTCACTTGCTTTGCCCCGTATAGAAATCCTAAATATGCTCTTAGTGTAGTCGTTGAACATGGAGGTAGCGGCTCTAAGGTAGCAGCACCAATAGCGCGGGATATAATGCTTTTTCAACTTTATGGAGGTATTCCTCCAATCACAGCGTATCCAGAGAAACAACAACTGGAGGTTCGTAAAAGACTATTTGATATAGCAAAAAAAATTAACCTTAGAACCAACTTTAATACGAATATTTAATATGAACCCCTTTATTAAAATAATTTATATTAATTGGCCACTACAATTCCTAATTTTGGCAACTGCCTTATTTGGTTTTTTAATGCTGTATTCTGTCAGTGGTGGGAGTTGGGATCCATGGACAAAACCTCAGATAAATCGATTTTCTATAAGCTTCCTTTTAATCTTCGTAATGGCAGTAATCAGTATCTCTTTTTGGCAGAAAATATCTCCATTTAGCTATATTGTAGGGTTAGCATTATTAATTGCCGTCTATTTTTATGGAGATACTGGAATGGGTGCTAAAAGGTGGTTAGATTTAAGAGTAATTAAATTACAACCATCTGAAGCATTCAAAATATCAATGGTTATGGCGCTCGCTTATTATTATCATAAGCTTCCTGCCAATAGGGTATCACATCCCTTTTTTGTCCTGGTTCCGCTTTTATTAATTCTAATACCTGCATTTATCGTTTTTCGTCAGCCGGATCTTGGAACCGCTTTGGTTATAATTATAATTGGCATCTTTGTTATGTTCATTGCCGGAGTGCATTTCGGATATTTTTTATTTGGAGGAATAAGCTTCTTCACTCTATTGTTGGTTTTGTTTGAAAGTCGTGGCAAAGAATGGCAACTATTAAGGGATTATCATTTTAAAAGAATAGATACCTTTTTAAACCCATCAGCAGACCCTCTAGGTTCAGGCTACCATATAACACAGTCAAAAATTGCCTTGGGATCAGGAGGTCTATTCGGAAGAGGCTACATGCAAGGCTCACAAAGTCAGCTTAATTTTTTACCTGAAAAGCATACGGATTTTATCTTCACTACATTGGCTGAGGAGTTTGGATTTTTTGGCACAATTGGGCTTCTTATTATTTATAGCCTTATAGTTGCTTTCTGTGTTTTTTCCGCGCTGGCAACTAGAGACACATATTCTCGTTTATTAATAACAGGTCTGTGCATGACCTTTTTTACTTATTTCGCAATAAATATTGCTATGGTTATGGGTTTATTACCAGTTGTCGGAATACCCTTACCGCTTGTTTCTTATGGGGGGTCATCAATGATTGTCATCATGTTGAGTTTCGGACTTATTCAAAGTGCTCATGTGCACAAGAATGATAGGTTTTAATTTGAATATTTTTGTTTCAACTGGATCGAAAACAACCGAGTATAAGAAAATTCTTGAAGAGGAAATCAAAACCCAATCTTTGGAATGCAATATTATTGAAGAGATATCGAGGAATAGTGAAGTTAATGCAATAATTTATTCTGATGAGAGCGAAATATCAGACTTTTCCATTTTCCCTGATGACACTGTAATATTTTCTATATTTGCGGGTGTTGAAAAAACACTCCTAAACAAAAGCATCAGGCAGCCATTAGTCAGATTAATTGATATTGAAATGACTGAGTGCATGGCTGAATGGTGTACCGCTCATGTGATGAGGTATCATCTTGATCTTGATGAATTTATAAGGCCAGGTAAAAAAGAATGGAAGAGCTACAACAAAGAAAGATTGCTGGCAAATCAAATTAATATTGGAATCTTAGGCCTTGGGACTCTGGGATCAGCCACCGCTCAAAAACTCAAGAAACTTGATTTTAAGGTAACAGGTTGGTCTGCAACAGAGAAAAAAATTGTGGGAGTACGATCATTAATAGGACCAGACGGTTTGACAAGAATACTTTCCACTTCCGATTACTTAATACTACTACTACCACTCACAGAGAAAACAAAGACCATTATCAACTCAGATTCGCTTAAGATAGTCAAGACTGGAGCAATTTTGATTAATGCTGGGAGAGGAGGATTAATTGAAGACAATGACCTTCTAAAAGCACTTGATAGTGGAAAGCTTTCTGGGTGTACATTAGACGTCTTTAACGAAGAGCCTTTGCCACAAGAACACCCCTTTTGGTCCCATGATAAAGTGACTGTTACCCCCCACATATCTGCTCCAACACGATTGAGAAGTTCTATTAAATCTATTCTGAAAAATATCGACAGAATAAAAAAAGGTCTGCAACCCTTAGGTTTGGTAGAAAAAGAGAGGTTCTATTAAAACAGAATAATTCCCAAAACAACCAACAATACAATGGCGATAAATAGAACCATAGTGCCCGAGGTCAATATTCTTGTCATAACACCTTCTGGCCCAGAAACTTGATAAACCTTATTAAGAAACAAAAGCAAAAATTTGTGTAATACCTTCAATCCTTTTTGTTCAACTGTTTCAAGAAATAATAATAGCTTACTTATTATAGA
>CAZOIZ010000035.1:0-9772 GCA_964580005.1 uncultured Rhodobacterales bacterium | reverse complement strand
TGTTACCAAAAAAGCGGTGAGCTCTTACCTCACCTTTTCACCCTTACCTAATAATCAGGCGGTATATTTTCTGTGGCGCTTTCCCTCAGGTTACCCTGGCCAGCTGTTAGCTGGCACCATCTTCCATGGAGTCCGGACTTTCCTCAGCTTTGAGGCTGCAGCCACCCAACCATCCGCAATAAGATTTTTAAAGCAAAAAGAGATCAAATTCAATCAATTTAAGTCCAGTAATTTTTCAAGACACTGTAATCCTCGAGCCTTAATTTTTTCGATTTACCAGCTGTTAAGTTATTTAATTTAAATGGTCCAAACCTACTCCTTATCAATCTCTCTACATTAAGATTGAAACTGGCTAATATTTTTCTTATTTCCCTATTTTTGCCTTCGGTTAAGACCATTTCAACCCATGAATAAGATCTGTTACGTTCTAAAACTTTAGCTGCTATTGGTTTGTAATTAAGCCCGTCCAATGAAACGCCTCTTTCAATGTTGGTTAAATTTGAACTTGTTAAGTGTCCCCTTATTTTTACTTTATAAACTCTTTCAAATTTATTTTTTGGTAATTCAAGATATCTTTTCAGTTCTCCATTATTTGTCAAAATCATCAAGCCTTCGGAATTATAATCTAACCTTCCTATAATCATTAAATGACTTAATTCACCTTCAATTAAGTCAAAAATAGTCTTTCTACCCATTGGATCTTTCGATGTACTTAGGTAACCCCTAGGTTTGTGGAGCTGATATAAGGTTGTAGAAATTGACTGGTTCACAATTGTGCCATCAAATTTCAGTACGTCTTTTTTAGTACAGTTTCTCCATGGCTCGATAACAGTTTCTCCATTAAGTGTAACCCTACCATCAAGGATCAACTTTTCTGCCTCTCTCCTTGATGCCAAGCCTGCCTTGGCAAGATACTTAGATATTCTTGTTTCACTTTTGATTGACATAATTAAGAATTAAACATAAATCGTAATAAATTTCTCATATTTATGTATGTTATGATAAAAGACGAAAATATGGAATTAGCAATCAAAGAAGCAAAAAAGGCTGCTCAAAGAGACGAAATACCCGTGGGAGCAATCATTAAAGAAACTTCTGGAAAAGTAATCGCTATAGAAAGCAATAAAACAATAGAATTATGCGACCCTACAGCTCATGCAGAAATTAATGCAATAAGAAATGCTTGTAGGGCGCGTAAACAACTTTATCTATCCGATTGCACTATCTACGTTACTCTAGAGCCATGTATGATGTGTTTGGCTGCTATAGTTAATTCGAGAATTGAAAAGTTAATATACGGACTACCGTCTCCAAAATATGGTGCTTTCAGTTCAAACCATTCAACTTGTCAAAACATAGAAAAAGTTGTCAAAAATACTGAGGTTTATGGTGGATTTTATCAGTTGGAGATCTCAAGAATTATGAAAGATTTTTTTAAAGATAAAAGGGAAAGGTTTGATGGAAATAGATACTGAAACAGTTTTAAAAATCGCAAGACTGTCGCGTATAAAAATTACCGATAGCGAGTCGTCTGACATTCAAAAGGACCTCAACAGAATTGTCAAATTTGTGAAAAAACTTGGTGAAATTGATATCAAAGGAACTGGTGAGTTTAATTTTGGCAAAACATACCTTAAAGATATGAGACAAGATAACGTTACCATTAGTGACGCTACAGATGACATACTTAAAAATACAAAAAGTAAAAATCAAAATTTCTTTACTGTACCGAAAATTGTGGAATGAATGAGTTGGAATTAACAGAACTTGGCATAAAAGAGTTAAGAGACTTGCTCAATAAGAAGGAAATAAGTGCTACAGAGCTAACCAACGCTTACATTCAAAAAATAGAGGAAAGCTCTGAACTTAATGCATTTATTGAGAAAACTTTTGACAAAGCTTTACTGCAAGCCTCGGCTGCTGACAAGGTCATAGGCACTGAGACACAAAAAGCGCTGTGTGGGATACCTCTCGGTATAAAAGACTTGTTTTGCTGCAAGAATATAAAGACACAGGCGGCATCAGATATTTTGCGTAACTTCATACCCCCCTATGAAAGTACAGTTACACAGAAGCTCTGGGATGAGCAAGCTATAATGTTAGGCAAACTAAATATGGATGAATTTGCTATGGGGTCATCCAATGAAACCTCAACCTATGGACCGGTAATTAACCCTTGGAAATCCACCGGCTCAGACGAATCTCTGACACCAGGAGGATCTTCCGGAGGTTCCTCTGCAGCTGTAGCTGCCAATCTCTGTGCTGGCGCTACAGGCACGGACACTGGTGGATCGATTCGTCAACCTGCGGCTTTTACGGGCACAGTTGGATTAAAACCTACTTATGGCAGGTGCTCCAGATGGGGTATCATAGCGTTTGCTTCTTCTTTCGATCAAGCAGGTCCTATTACCAAGAACGTCACAGATAGCGCAATAATGTTAAAAGCTATGTCTGGCTTTGATCCTCTGGACAGTACCTCCGCAAAAATAGAGGTACCAGATTATGAGCGAACATTGGGAAAAGATATAAAGGGTCTAAGGGTAGGCCTTGCTAAAGAATATAGTCTCCAGAAAGGTGACTCTGAAGCAAACAGGAAGTTGCAATATGCTATATCATTGTTAAAAGATTTGGGGGTGGAAATAGTTGAGGTTTCATTGCCGCATACCGAATTTGCTTTACCTACATATTACGTTTTAGCGCCCGCTGAAGCATCATCAAACCTTGCAAGATATGATGGAGTGAGATACGGACACCGTGCTAAGCTTGACACAAATGACTCAATTATAGAGCTTTATGAGAAAACACGATCAGAGGGATTTGGAACGGAAGTTAAAAGACGAATTTTAATCGGTACATATGTGCTATCTTCCGGCTATTATGATGCGTATTATAAGAGGGCGCAAAAAGTCAGAAGCTTAATCAAGAATGATTTTGATCAAGTGTTTAAAAAAATTGACTTAATATTGACACCAACAACACCTACGTCCGCGTTTCCTCTAGGTTCAAAAGGTACACAAGATCCCGTAGAAATGTATATGAATGACATATTCACTGTTCCTGCTAATCTTGCCGGTCTCCCAGCACTTAGCTTGCCAGTCGGATTAGACGAACTTGGTCTTCCTCTAGGAATACAACTCATTGGGGATAATTGGCAAGAACCACTGCTATTAAATACTGCCTTCAATCTTGAAAACGCGTTGGGGTTTGACCGTAAACCAAAAAACTGGTGGGCATGATGGTCAGGTATATTTATTTTTTATGTGCTTTATTTATTTTCGGCTGTCAAACAGACCTTTCGAGTGAAAATGATCTTGTAAAAGGGAACTCTAACTTAAAGATTAGCGATGGTGTATTAGATCTATCTCAATTTTCTCAAGAGCAGCAAAAAGTTGAAAGAGAACAGGCTGCCAAAAGACGCGAGGAACTTAAAGCAGGAAGAGTGGTTTTAGAAGTTAATAGTAAAGAAAAAATCACACTTAAGTCTGTAAATTTAGCAGTTTTTGCCCGTAGCGTATCCAATAAAGTAGGCGAAAAAATTTATTACAGAAATTTTTTAAGCACTGAAAATAACTCGAGCTGCAAAAAATTTTCTAATAAAAATGCAGCTCAAATTTTTTTCCTCGAAAATGGAGGGCCAAAAAACGACTACCACAATCTTGACGTAGATGGAGATGGGTTTGCCTGCAAATGGGACCCTTCGATTTACAGAAAAATAAATTCACTTAGTGAAAATAAAGATACAGATCATTAAAATTCTCTGAAAAGAATGCTAAATATTATACCACATTATTTTGGCACAAAAATTCTAAATAGAATTGAACCAGAAATTTCACACGCAATAGCCTTATGTTACCTTCGACTTTTAAACCAGTTTGTCAAAAAAAGAAAAATTAGTAATCCTATGTTGAAAACAAAAATATGTGGGATGGAAGTACCTTCACCAATAGGATTAGCTGCAGGCTTTGATAAGAATGCTGAGGTCTTCAATGCTACTCTCTCTCTAGGGTTTGGTTTTGTAGAAGTCGGTACTATTACTCCAGATCCACAATTCGGCAATCCCAAACCACGATTATTTAAAATTCCAGAAGAGGAAGCTTTAATTAATAGAATGGGTTTCAATAACAAAGGCATGTTATACGTATCAAAAATTGCGGGGAAGCCTAAACTGGGAGTTGTTGGCGTTAATATAGGAGCCAACGCAAAAAGTATAAATAAGATTTTGGACTATACAAATATTTTTGAGTTTATAGCTCATCTATTCGACTATGTAACAATAAATGTATCCTCACCAAACACAAAAAATCTTAGAGATTTACAAAAACCTGAAACGCTGGAAAAGATCTTGAAGGAAGTTAACAACATTAATGTTTCCTTAAAAAGGAAAGTACCTATTTTTATTAAAATTGCACCTGATCTTAACGATGGTAATGTGACTGAAATCCTTAGTGTGTGTGAAGAAAATAATGTGTCTGGTCTAATCGCGACCAATACAACAATAAATCCAAAGACCTTAAAAAATCCTAACAGTTTCAAAGGAGGCTTATCAGGTAAACCGCTATATAATCAATCAAACAAAATATTGAGATTACTCGCAAAAAGGAAAAAGGATTCAACAGTTCTGATTGGAGTGGGCGGTATATTTTCCGCAGCAGAGATCTACGAAAAAATAATGATGGGAGCATCAGCAGTACAAATCTATACGAGTTTTATATATAATGGTCCCACTCATATTAAAAAGATGGAGATAGAACTTAAAAATCTTTTATTAAATGATGGATATAGCTCTATCAACGAGGCCGTTGGTGGTTTAATTAGATGAGATAGAACCTTCGATCTTATATATTTTAGTCCACAAAGTTAAAGCTCTTACTGCATTAAAAACTACGATAGAAGTCCACAGCCCAATATTTCCTATCAAAGGGACAAGGATCATCACACAAATAAAGAAGATTGCAAATGATTGGGTCATTGCAACCCTTATTTCTCTTCCCCTTGCTGCACCAAGAAATATGCCATCGTAAACATAGGAAAAGACACTGACAACAGGCATTATTGATATCCACACTATATACTCGTAACAAATCAGTCTCACAGATTTTAAGCTGGTCATTAAATCAAAAACCAAAAAACCCAATAAATAGAAAGCGATACCAATAACACCTGAAAATATAAAGCCAAGCTTTAGGGCAGACCTTACTATTTTCTTAAAAGATTGGAGCCTTCTCTGACCAATTGCCTCTCCTACTAAAATCTCAGAAGAAAAAGCTATACCGTCAAGTGCATAGACTGATAGAGAAATAATTTGTAACAAGATATGGTTAGCTGCCAAAATCTCAGAGCCAAAAAGTGTACCAAAGATAAGGTATGATAAAAAAACAGACTGAAGAAGAGTTGACCTTACAACAATATTTATGTTCAAAATAATAAAAGATTTCCATTTGTTCGATAAAAAAATCGCTCGGCCTTTTATTTGTTCTTTATTAAGTAAAAACTCTTTAGACAAATATATGCCTAAACAAAAACCAAAGAGTTCAGATACTATAGTGGCATAGGCGACGCCAGCGATTCCCAGATAAAGAAATTTTACAAAGATAATGTCCAAGAGGATGTTTGAAATGTTAACGGCAACTAATAAGCAAAGCGCACGAATTGTTTTTCCCATTCCAAATAACCAGCCAACAAAGACAAACATAGAAATAGCAAAAGGTGCTCCAAAGACTCTTATCGACATATACTCTATTGCCAATTTCTCGGCGTCTTTGGCGCCCACCAAAAAATAAAAAATAGCAGAAAAAAAAAACGAGTGAACTGCTATCAATATAATTCCCCCGACAGCAGCGATAACTAGACCCCTTATTAATATACTAGATACTTCAACGTCCTCTTTTGCACCCCTTGCTTGTGCGACTAGCCCTGTGACACCCATTCTTAAGAAACCAAAAAACCAGTAGATAGAACCCATCAAAACTGCTCCCATAGAGATCCCGGCGAGAACATCGAGAGCTCCCAAATGACCAATTACAGCAGTGTCCGTCAGACCAAGTAATGGAATAGAGATGTTTGCTAAGATTATAGGGTAAGCAAGACTTAATACTCTTTTATCAATTTTAGTTAAATACTGACTGGGCATTTAATATTCATAAAATAATTAAAACTATAAAAGTTTAATTGACCGTATAGACAAATTGATAATATTATTCAATATTAAACTTGACGTAAACGTCAATGAATATCATCTGGAGGTAGTACAATGAATGTAATTTCCACAAAAAATAAGGAAGATAAAGTTAACACCATTACAGAGATGTGTAAACTATTCCAGGTAAGCGCTCGAACGCTAAGGTTTTACGAATCGAAAGAGCTATTGTTTCCGATTAGAAAGGGTCAACATCGTTTATTTACCAAGAGTGATAGGGGAAGAATGAAATTAATTATGCAAGGGAAAAGATTTGGCTTCAGCTTAGAAGAGATAAGACAGTTACTTAATTTATATAATTTTGGTGATCACCGTACTAGACAAATCAAGCAAACCTACCAACTTGGTTTAAAGAGACTATCTTCAATGGAACAACAAAAAAAAGAGTTGGGGCTGGCTATAAAAGACTTAAAGTCGCAACTTCAACTTTGTAGAGATTTGCTTCTCAAAAGAGGCGCGGACTTACAAGATTTATAACTAAAAAAACCTGAAAGACAAAATATGCATACATACCAACCACCATTAGAAGATTTCAATTTTATACTTCACCATTTTCTTAAGATAGAAAAAGAGGACATCAGTGGCTATAAGGATTTATTGCCTGAATTTACAAAAACTGTATTTGAAGAGGCCGGTAAATTAGCTAGCGAAGTAATTTCTCCGTCCAACAAAGATGGTGATGAGCAGGGGTGTAAACTAGAAAATGGAATCGTACGGACGCCTCACAGTTTCAAGCTTGCTTTTGATAAGTTAAGAGATGGCGGCTGGCTGTCTCTCGATATTGAGGAAGAGTTTGGCGGGCAAAACTTACCAATGATACTTTCAACAGTGACAAATGAAATGTTTACAAGCGCAAATATGTCACTAACTATGTATAGCGGGCTTTCCAGGGGGGCCTATTCCGCTATTTTTCTTCACGGTTCAGAGGATCAAAAGCAATTATATTTACCAAAATTAGCTACTTGTGAATGGACTGGTACGATGAATTTAACTGAGCCCCATTGTGGTACAGATTTAGGGTTGATAAGAACTAAAGCAATTCCTAACGATGATGGTTCATACCATGTATCAGGTCAGAAAATTTTCATTTCATCTGGCGATCATGATTTATCGGAAAATATCATACACTTAGTTTTAGCCAAAACCCCGAATGCTCCAGAGGGAGTTAAGGGAATATCATTATTCGTAGTTCCAAAATTTCTAGTCAATGATGATGGTTCATTAGGGGAAAGAAATAACTTATCAGTTGGAAAAATAGAAAAAAAGATGGGCATCAAAGGTAATGCTACTTGCGTTATGAATTATGATGGCGCAAAGGGTTATAGAGTTGGTGACGAAAATAAAGGCCTAAGGGCGATGTTCACAATGATGAATGAGGCCAGATTAGGAGTAGGAATGCAGGGTTTAGCCCAAGCTGAAATAGCTTATCAAGCGGCACTATCGTATGCAAAAGACAGAAGACAGGGTCGAGCAATTCAAGGAGTATCGGACCCTGACCAAAACGCGGACCCAATTATTGTTCACCCAGATGTTAGAAGAAATCTCATGGAACAAAAGTCATTTATAGAAGGGGCAAGAGGCTTCATTGCGTGGGCTGCTGTGCTTCTTGACAGAGCAAAGAGAGAGGGAGATAAGAGTGCCGAGGGAATTGCAAGCCTGTTAATTCCAGTAATTAAAGGTTACGTTACAGATAAGGGCTTTGAGTATACTATAAACGCCCAGCAAGTTTTTGGTGGACATGGCTATATTGAGGAATGGGGTATGAGCCAATATGCCAGAGATTGTCGAATTGCAATGATCTATGAAGGTACAAATGGAATTCAAGCTCTAGATTTAGTTGGCAGAAAGTTAGCCATGGATGGTGGGAAGCATATGCGAGAATATCTTAATTTAGTTCAGAGTTTCATCAAAGAAGAGCATTCCGAAGATTTTAAAAATGATTTTGTTACCCCGCTTAGAAAATCAATTGAACATTTGCAGACAGCGCTGATGTTTTTCATGGAGAATGGGCTAAAGAACCCGCTAAGTGCTGTTTCTGGTGCAACCGATTTTTTACACTTGGTAGGATTAGTTTCCCTTGGATTCATATGGTCTAAAAAGGCTCAGTCTGCGGGAGAGCAACTAAAAAATTCTTCGTCCAATAAGAACTTCCTTGAGGCGAAGATTTTGACGGGTTCCTATTTTATGAACCGACAGCTCCCAGAAACGAAGCTTAGATTAGACAAGATTTTAACTGGGGAAAAGCAAGTGATGAGCTTGGCCGCAAATCAATTTTAAATGGGAAAGGATCCATAGATGGAAGATGCATTTATTTACGATACAGTTAGGAGCCCTAGAGGAAAGGGAAAAAAAGGGGCACTCAATGAGCTTACTGCAGTCGCTCTTTCTGCAAAGATTTTAAAAGAATTGCGGGAAAGAAACAAACTTAATACTGAGGAAGTAGAAGACGTGATTTGGGGTAATGTTACTCAGGTTGGAGAACAAGGAGGCTGTTTGGCAAGATCTGCAGTTATTGCGGCAAACTATAGTGAGTCCACTCCTGGACTATCTATAAACAGATTTTGCGCGAGCGGCTTAGAAGCTGTAAACTTAGCTACAAATCAAGTGAAAGGGTCAGCTGGCAATGTATATGTTGCTGGAGGAGTAGAAATGATGAGTCGTGTTCCCATGGGATCAGACGGCGCGGCTATCGCAGTTGACCCAACTTTGGCAATGAATTCATACTTTGTCCCACAAGGTATTTCAGCCGACATTTTAGCCACAAAATACGGTTTTTCCAGAGATGACGTTGATGCTTTCGCGGTAGAAAGTCAAAAAAGAGCAAGTGCCGCCAGGCAATCAGGACATTTCAAAAAGTCGATTGCAGTGATAAAAGATCAAAACAATTTGACCATTCTGAAAGAGGATGAGTATATTCGGCCCGAAACTTCAATGCAATCTTTGGGTGGATTGGAGCCAAGCTTTAAAAATATGGGAGAGGTAATGCCAGGTTTTGATGCTGTGGCGCTACTAAAATATCCCGAGTTTGAGAAAATTAATCATGTGCATCATGCAGGTAACTCAAGCGGTATTGTTGACGGAGCAGCAGCTGTTTTAATTGGAAACAAAGAATTTGGAGAAAAAAACGAGCTAAAGCCTCGTGCACGAATTGTGGCAACTTCTAAAATTGGAACGGACCCAACAATCATGCTTACGGGACCACTTCCTGCTACTGAAAAAGTCCTTAAGCTAAGCGGAATGAGCATAAAAGACATTGACTTATTTGAGGTAAATGAAGCTTTCGCCTCCGTACCACTTTCCTTCATGGAACATTTTGGGGTGGAACATGAAAAAGTGAATGTAAACGGTGGTGCTATCGCTATGGGGCATCCTTTAGGAGCTACAGGGGCAATGCTTTTGGGTACTGCATTAGATGAGTTGGAAAGAACGGGTAAGTCTACAGCACTCACTACGCTTTGCGTAGCTTCTGGGATGGGGGCTTCAACAATAATAGAAAAAGTTTAATAAGGAAACATTATGGGTAGTGATTTTACCAAAGAGGTAGATAAAGATAACATCGCAGTAATCACATGGAAT
>CAZOIZ010000034.1:0-9796 GCA_964580005.1 uncultured Rhodobacterales bacterium | reverse complement strand
TGGCTGACGAGCTTGCAAGAGAACTAAACGGCCATTATTTCCAATTGCCAATGGCCAATTCCAGCAGCATTTCAAAAGCAGTTCAGCAATCGATATAGAGCATAGAGATGGTAAATAACGCTTCAAAAAATTTTTGGCCATATTCTGAAAGTAGTAAGTTCCTTGAGACCGATAATTTTGTTTGGCATTATCAATTAATCGGGAAACCAGGTAATCCCATTATATTCCTTATCCATGGAGCTGGAGCTTCTGCTCATTCTTGGGCTAATCTAATACCAAAATTTCAAAAGTTTCAAGTTTTGACGGTTGACCTACCTGGACATAGATTCTCAAAAATAAAAAAGGGAATACGGCCTCAACATAATAGAATTGTGAGGGATTTGATAATTCTTTTTAAGTCAATAAAGATTAGACCAAATGTCTTTGTTGGTCATTCTATCGGTGCAGCAATCGTTTTGTCCCTATCCGATATCTACGAGGGACCACTATCATCCATAGTTCTCATAAATGGTGCTCTGGAGAGGTTTGAAGGTCCAGCTGGGACGATTTTTCCACTAATGGCAAGAGTGTTTTATGCGAGCCCTTTAACTAAATATTGGATAAGGCTTTTTAACAGTGCCGAAACAAGTCTAAGAAAATTCCTTTCAATATCTGGGAGCAATCTTACTATTAAAAATATTGACTACTATATGAAACTCATGACTGATGAGGACCATGTTACCGGCACTCTGGCATTCATTTCTAATTGGAATATCGGCGACATTGAGAAAAAACTTAAAAAAGTCAGTATTCCAACTCTTTTCTTAGCAGGCATGCGCGATGGAATTGTAAATTATAAAACATCTGTAAGAGCTCACAAAAAAGCATTTAACGCTAGAATAAAGCTTTTTGAAAATGAGGGCCATTTGATCCACGAAGTTTCAAGTGATAAAGTTGCCAAAGAGATTAATTCTCTTTGCGTCCGAAGTCACACTAAGTCCCTGTAAAATTTGGTTTTTCTTTTTTAAAAAACGACTCTACGGCAGATTTAAAATCGTTGCTTAACATCAGATTATCTTGTTCTCTGGCTTCGTGATTGAACCTATCACAGTAAGCTTTAAAAGTATCCTCACGCATCACTTGCTTTGCGGCAGAAGCCGCTAAAGGTGATCTTTGCGATAATTCTTCAGCCCAGCTTCTTACGTCATCAATAAAGCTACCATCCTGAAATATTTTGTTTGCCAATCCATAGTTTAAACATTCTTCCGAAGATAGATGGCTCCCCGAAACAATTACCTCTAAAGCTTTTCTATACCCTAGAGATTTTTGAAGAAGATACGTTGCTCCTCCATCAGGTACCAAGCCGATATTAGAAAACACCATTGAAATACGGGAGGAAACCGCCATAACAGTAAAATCACAATTCATAGCCAAAGCAGTTCCTATTCCAGCTGCTGATCCGTGCACAGCAGCTATGAAAAGTTTTTGACTTTTTGAGATTATTTCAAATATCGGAAAATATTCATCCAAGAGCTGTTTTGAAGGAGGCATTTGCCCCCCGTCATTTAAATCCGCACCAGCGCAAAAACCAGGACCCTCTCCTCTCAATATGACTATTCTAGCGTCTTTATTTTGATCAATTTTTCTCAAGTTTTCAGCGAGACTTAACCTCAGCTCTGTATTAAATGTGTTATAGTTTTCTGGTCTATTAATTAAAACTTCGACTACGTGGTCCGTTATATGCGCTACTTTTATAATTTCTGACATTTAATCCTTTCCTATTATAGTTTCAACGTATACGACTATTGAGATTACAGAATACAAGCTTTTAACTGACTAGTTCAATGATCAATATAGATTTTTATATAAAAAATTTACGCTGGCTCTATATAGTATTTATTCTTACATTTTGTTCTGCTTTTGGTCAGACTTTTTTTATTTCATTATACTCTGGAGAAATTAGAGCTGCTTTCGGGTTAACTCATGGTCAATGGGGACTGATCTACTCGTGCGCAACCTTATCTTCAGCAATTCTAATCCTCTTTGTGGGTGGTTATGCAGATAAAATTTCAGCTAGAAGTCTCAGTACATTGGTCATTTTTGGGTTGATAGTTTTTGTATTTTTAATGGCAAACAATACTTCGATATGGGGGCTAATTTTTATTATTCTAGGCCTCCGTTTTTTTGGGCAAGGGATGCTTGGGCATATATCAATGGTCTTTTGTGGAAAATGGTTTTTTAAAAATAAGGGGAAGGCGGTCGCAGTTGCAAACTCTGGTTACACTCTGGCAGAAGCTATAATGCCCACAATATTTGTAGCTCTAATAGGCGTTCTTAGTTGGCAGGTCAGCTGGTATGTATCGATAATAATGAGTATATTAATATTGGCCTCAGTTAGGCTTCTTGCAAAAACAGAGCGAGATAGGGGTAGCAAGCCACTGAAAGAAAATCAACAGGTAGGTATGTTGGAAAAATCATGGAAACGATCCGAGATGTTTAGAAGCTGGGTTTTTTGGGCGGCGGTACCGGGTCTAATGACTTCTCCGATGATTACGACAACCCTGTTCTTCCACCAAGTTCATTTAGTGGAAATAAAAAGTTGGGATCTTTCAACATATGTACTATTTATCCCAGCCTATTCAGCAGCAACTATTTTTTCTTTGTATTTAATTGGTTATATGGTGGATAAATTTTCCACAAAAATTATTCTACCTATTTTTCTTTTTCCTCTTATCTTAGGATTATTACTCTTGTCGAGCGCTACAAGTTACGTGGAGTTACTCCTCATCTTCATTTTATTCGGTTTAAGCGCCGGTGCATATATTGTAGTTTATGGAACTTTTTTCCCAGAATTCTTCGGATCTTTATATCTGGGGTCAGTGCGTACAGTTGGAGTAACTATTATGGTTTTTAGTTCCGCTATAGGACCTGTTTTAAGTGGTTATTTTATAGACTTAGGCTATCTTATCGATCATCAGTTCAAATTTTTTGCAGCATTTTCCGTATTTGCTTCTTTGTTATTTTTAGCAATCAATTTTAATGTAAAGCTCCCTGAAAATGCAAAATAAGAGAAATGAAAAACTGTTGCTCTAAGATTATGATCGGACATTAGTTGACTCGGCACAAATAATAATTGAGGGAACCGTTGAGGCATTTAATCGATGTGGACTGGCTGCTCCTAAGCCGGAAGAAATTAAAGCTGGCATTGGACAAAAACTAGCTATTGCTATCAATAGCTATTTACCTTTTGAACATAAAGGTATACTTGACGAGGTAATAAGCAATTATCGACAATGGTATGTGGAAAAAGATATAGAAGGAAAACAATTTGAACCACTTTTTGAAAATATTAAACCAGTATTGGAAAAATTATACCAAGATGGCTGGAACCTTGGGATAGCCACAAACAAATCACATAGAGGTTTAATCAGAGGTTTACTACATCATGAAATTGAAGAATTTTTTTCAATTATAATGACAACAGATACGTTTCCCCCCAAGCCCAATAAGGCTATGGCGAAACATGCTTTGAAAACACTAAAAGTAAAGAATTCAGAAGCGTTTATGATTGGAGACACGGTTTATGATATTGAGATGGGTAAAAATGCTAAAATAAATACAATTGGAGTTACGTGGGGATATAATACCAAAGAGGAACTGCATCAGGCAGATGCAGACCATATAATAAATGACCCAAGCGAATTAGATAAAATATTGAGAGAGCTCTAAAATGGATAATCCTGAAATCATTTGGCAACCGAGTAACGAAAGTAAAAAATCAAGCAACCTATCTCGATTCATTGAGCTTGTAAATCAAAGATACTCACAGTTAATAAAGACAGAATATCAAGATATTTGGAACTGGTCGGTTAACAATGTTGAAAGTTTTTGGTCTTTAATATGGGATTTTTCTGAAATAAAAGGGAGCAAGGGTGCCAAAATTTCTGAAAACCTTGAAGATATGCCTGGGGCTAAATTTTTTCCGGAAGCTAAACTGAACTATGCAGAAAACTTACTCCGGTCATCCGATAATTCGCTCGCTGTAGAGGAATTTAGAGAAGATGGTTTCTACAATGCATTAAATAGAAAGGAACTGGAAACAAAAGCTCTAAAAATGGCAAGCTGGTTGAAAAGCAAAGGCGTCAAAAAAGGGGATCGTGTGTGCGCTTACATGCCTAACTGTTCTGAAACAATCATTACGATGCTTGCCTCCTCTGCTTTAGGAGCTATTTTTTCTTCCTGTTCAAGTGACTTCGGTATTGAGGGAGTTGTAGATCGCTTTGAACAAATAGCCCCAAAGATTCTGGTTGCTGCGAACGGCTACCTCTATAACGGAAAGGTGATTGATAGATCAGAGGAAATTAAAACGATATCTAATCGCCTACCCTCTTTGGAACATATTCTTGTTGTTGATTATATAAGTTCTACGCAAGACATTGATAAGTCTGAAAATTTTAACACTGTTTTTCAAACCAACAAATTAGAGAATTATACCTTATGTGCGTTTAATGACCCCCTATATATTGTTTTTTCATCGGGTACCACCGGCAAACCTAAATGCATCACACACAGCATAGGAGGTGTTCTAATTCAACACGCAAAAGAACATCTGTTACACCTAAATTTAAGTGAAAACCAGAGAATGTTCTATTTTACAACTTGTGGTTGGATGATGTGGAATTGGTTAGTTGGTTCTTTATTTTGTAAAAGCTCCATAATCCTTTATGAAGGTAGTCCCTTTTATCCAAACCCACATCACCTATGGAAAATAGCTGAAAAATCACAGGTAGATGTTTTCGGCACATCAGCGAAGTATATAGATGCGCTGTCAAAATCTAATATAATTCTTAACAGTCAGTACCAGTTGCGAAATCTCCGAACCATTTGTTCAACAGGCTCTCCACTCAGTCCAGACAGTTACGAATATATTTTGAACAATATTAAATCAGATGTGCAGATTGCCTCGATTTCTGGTGGAACAGATCTTCTCAGCTGTTTTGTTTTAAGTAACCCTATAAGTCCTGTAGTTAAAGGCGAAATTCAATGCAAGGCATTAGGAATGGACGTCGATATATTTAATGAGAATGGAGAAAGCTTGGTTAATGAGGAAGGTGAATTAGTATGCAAAAATTCATTCCCATCAATGCCGATAAAATTTTGGAATGATCCAGATAATAAAAAATACAAAGATGCATATTTTGAAAAGTTTGCGGGCATTTGGCGTCACGGAGATTGGGCCAAAATTACGGAGCGTGGCACAATTGTGATCTATGGTAGGTCAGATGCAACACTTAATCCTGGAGGGGTCAGAATAGGCACTGCTGAAATATACAATGTGGTGGAGAAACTCAATGAGGTTGTTGAGTGCTTGGTAATAGCACAAAGCTGGAATAGCGATGTTAGAATAGTCTTATTTTTAAAATTGCAAAATGACTACGAGCTTACTGAAAAGCTTAAAGAAAAGGTAGTTAATCAAATAAAAACAAATCTTACCCCGAGACACGTACCGGCAAAAGTAATCGCTGTCCCAGACATTCCCCGAACACGATCTGGTAAAATAACAGAGCTTGCCGTTAGAGACATAGTGCATGGAAAAGAAATCAAAAACAAAGAAGCTTTAGCAAACCCCGAAGCTCTGCTCTATTTTGCTAACATAAGTGACTTGGGTAAAGATTAACAAATTATTGTTTCCAAAAAATAGGTAAGAAAAATGCCATGGCAACCAGAAGTTCTAATCTTCCTAAAATCATCGCAAGGATTAAAATATATTTCTCAATATTGTCTAGACTTTTGAAACTTCCTGACGGACCAATTATTTCACCGATACCAGGACCAACATTTGCCAAAGCGGTAGTCGCTCCAGATAAGGCGGTTACAAAGTCCAACCCACAAAAAGCTAGACTTAGCGTTACTAAAATTAGGCAGGCAAAAAAACAACATACCATTGTTACCGTTGATCGATAAATATCTTGATCAACGAGCTTATTACCATATCTCAAAAGAAAAACTCCCTTAGAATAAATTAGTTGCCTCAAGGATGTCTTTATTACTTGTCCCAGTACAATGAATCTATAGACCTTAATTCCTCCAGCGGTTGAGCCTGCACAACCACCTATAAATATTAAAAAGAAAAACATTACAGGGCCTAAGGAACCATAATTCATAAAGTCTCCACTAGAGTATCCAGTAGTGGTTACTATAGAAACCACATTGAAAATATATTCAGAGTTTACATAGATTGATTTTGTTTGCCCACCGTTTTGGTAGAGTACCAATAAAGTACAAGAAATAAGAATAATCAACAAAAAGGTAAATACTTGGGGGTCTAACTTCGGGACATTTCGCGTAAAAAAAATTGCGACAAATACACTAAAAGGTAATCCTCCCACTATCATAAATAGTATGGCAACCCATAGAACAGCCGTACTATCATAATAGCCGAGAGACTCATCATGTGTTGAAAATCCGCCAGTGGCGACCGTAGTCATACCATGGGTTAGAGCATCGAATGGATTTAGTCCCACGAGAAGGTATGCAATAACACACGCCAAAGATAAAATCACGTAAATGATAATTATTGACCTCGAGATTTCTACTAATCTGGGTAGAGGCTTATCCGATCTATCCGAACTCTCCATTTTAAATAATTGCATTCCACCAATCCTCAGAAACGGAAGTAAGATTAGCCCTAATGAAAGTATACCAAGGCCTCCAACCCATTGCATTAAAGCTCTCCACAAAAGAATTGGACGATCATAGCTTAATATATCTGTCATTATGGTTGACCCGGTGGTCGTGAGCCCAGAGGTTGCCTCAAATAAAGCATCTACAAAACTGAGGTTTGCGGAAGAATTAGCTAATGGGATTGCACATAAAATTGGCAACAGGAACCATAACATATTAACTACTAATATTCCAAATCTTGGTGTAATCTTTGGCTGATCCCCAAAGCAAGCAATTACTACTAACACACAAAAAATAGCGGCCATCAAACCCGACCAAAGAAAAGCTTTACCTCCCTCCCAACCAGTGAGTACAGACGTTATCCAAGGAATTAACATTAAAAAGGAAAAGAATAATCCTACATATGCGACTATCAGTCCAGCTGACCTAACTTCTTTCAATAGCATCGATAAAACTTATTTGAATTTTATTCAAATTACAATGGTTGATCCACTAAACGAATTTTATTAAATATGCACGTTCTCTTTTATTATCACCTTAGAACTTGCTACTTCTTAAAGTATTTATTACTACGCAAAAGTATCTTTTAAATTAACCAATAACAATATGCCTACAAAAACCACTATGGGTGGAAGATAAATCAGCAAAAATATGTCAGGATGCTGAACAAGAAGAGATTTCAAAGAAATAATAGCGACTTGCATAACCAAAGCAATCAGCGACAGAAAAACAACCACAATTGTGGTACGATTTCTTTCACTGTTGAAAACAATTAGCGCTATAGCTCCAAGCATACATAGTGCTATTGGAGATAATATTGATGCTATCTTCATATGACTCTCAGCTAAATATTCAGCCGAGGAATAATCGGTTAAGTTAGCTAGTTCTTTAGATTTAAGTATCCCAGTAATTGGTGAAACATCAGAAGGCGATGCCAAATAGTACTGCGTTTCGGGTATAAAAGAATTTAAATTAATACCAAATCTTTCAAACCTTACAGATACAATACTCTTCTCATCTTTCGACACAATCTGCAGTTCGCCTTCTTGCATGATTAAATCTCTGATATTTTCTTTGTCTCTAATAGCAGCTTCTTTGGCAGAATATAAAAAAGAATAATTGTCATTTCGATCATCAAACACGAATACTCCTGTCATTTGATTTTCTTCCAATTTTCCTCTGACATATATAGTGACACCCGATATCGGATGTAAAAACTTTCCACTATCAATAAACTTGACAGCAAAATTTTGTTCAATATCAAAAAAGATAGATTGCAGTTTAAATGCGCTTTTTGGTAATACAAAAAAAGTAATCAAAAATAGAATAAGGCTGACACTTATCCCAAATATAAATATTATTTTTGTGAAAGAAAGAAATGAAAAGCCTGAGCTGGTAATTGCTACTACTTCAGCTTCTGACACAAGTTTATTGATGGCATATATAGTTGAAAAAAAAGCAGCAACCGGAATTACAAAATAGGCAACCTGAGGGATCGTATGCATTGCTACATTAAAAAATACGCCCAGTGGCTGTTTATTTAAAACCAAAGTTTCAAGCTTTGGAAGAATTTGAACCAACCATAATATACCTATAAATGTGAAAGAGAATATCAGAAACGGTTTTAGAAGCTCACTATATAGATATTTGCTTATTACCTTCATAGAAAATTTTTCTCTAAACACTGGATTAGGCACGATTTTTGCTGCCTTTTCTATGTTAATAGAACGTATTTCCTCTTACGTCAAAAGGTTAGCTCCTTAATAAGCTCGTGCAGGCCATGGTTAGCCTGCGTTTTTCTTTTATTATAGAATCATTTTAGATATCATGTTTTCATAATTTTTTCTGAAACATAAATAGGTTAAAGAAATGAACAGCAGTAAAAACATCGCCAAACGGGTTAATGAGTTAATTGATAAATATTCAAATTCTCCAAAAAGTGTTCAGTATCTGCTCTGTGACCAATACCCACCAAATAAAATCGCATATAAAATAATAAATGAAAATATGGAGGAATATAATCTTTCATATGGAGAATTAAAAACTCAGTCCACATTAATAGCGAATGGATTGAAAAAAAGAGGTATTAAAAGAGGCGATAGAATTGCTACCTTAATGGGAAAAAGTAAAGAGTACATCATTACTCTATTAGCTATTTGGAGAATAGGTGCTGTACATGTACCTTTATTTACTGCTTTTTCTCCACCAGCGATAACGCTTAGAGTAAATGGAAGCAACTCTAAAATTGTATTCTGTGACCAAAAACAACAATCAAAACTTAAACCATCGGATGATTTTGCACCCCAAAGCAAACTCGATGTTATTACAACAGCGAGTTTTGAACAAACACCAAATTGGGCAGATAGATGGGAGGATTTATTGGATACGAATGCTCCTATCGATGAAGAGGCAGGCTTAGATCCAGATGCAGCTATTATTCACATTTTTACATCTGGAACGACTGGTGAACCAAAAGGCGTTAGTCTTCCAGTTAAAGCTCTCGCGTGCATAGAAGCATATGCGGAATTTGCTTATGATTTAAGACAAACAGATATCTTTTGGAATGCTGCTGATCCTGGTTGGGCCTATGGGTTATACTGCGGTATTCTTGCCACTTTAACTACTGGTACCCTAGCTATTTTGTTTGAAGGTGGTTTTAGCGCCCAAGCAACTATCGACATTATCGAAAAGCAAAAAATTACAAATTTTGCAGCGGCACCCACAGTATATCGCTCACTTCGGGCTGATGGGGTGGAAATTTCTGCCAGGCATCGACTTCGGTGCCTTTCAAGTGCCGGCGAACCTTTGACGCCGGAGATCAACGAATGGGCAAAAGCTTTCTTTGGCCTTTCTGTGCATGACCATTATGGTCAGACTGAAACGAGTATGGTTATTAATAACCATCATCATCCAGACCTTAAAACAAATTTGCGTGATGGCTCAATGGGTAAAGTGATGCCAGGTTGGTCTGCTACTGTATTGAAAAATGATGAAGATGTGCCAGAAGAGCCAGGGGTTCCCGGTCGTGTTGCGTTTATTGTGAGTGAGAGCCCATTTTCCTGGTTTGCAGGTTATATCGGTAATCCTAAAAAAAGTGCTGAAAAGTTTTCCAAAGATGGGAGATATTATTTAA
>CAZOIZ010000033.1:0-9815 GCA_964580005.1 uncultured Rhodobacterales bacterium | reverse complement strand
TTGTGGCTGGCTTGGGGAAAATTTATGTTAGTGAGGCTTTGTGGGATAGTCGAATCAAACCAACCAGGGTTGGTAAAAATATGTCTTTAACTGATTCTAATAAATTAGTTGTATCAATAAAGAAAGTTCTTGATAAGGCTATTAAATTTGGTGGTACTACTCTAAAAGATTTCAGACAGGTTGGGGGGGAGGTAGGATATTTTCAGAATAAGTTGCAGGTTTATGGGAAAGAAGGTCAAGCATGTTTTCGAAGGAAGTGTAAAGGTACTGTTGAGAAAACAATAATCAGTGGCAGGAGTACATTTTATTGTTCAACCTGTCAGAAGTAATTCATTATTTTCTTGATAAATTAAGATAAGAAAATTAAAAGTTTGTGCATATTAATTATTTGGAGAATCGAATGGCTTACGAGACGCTCATCATAGAGCATGAAGAACCAATTTTGATTATAAAGCTCAATAGGCCAAATGCATTGAACGCTTTAAACAGCAAATTGCTGAGTGAACTAAACAGCGCTCTAACAGATGCAGACAATAATGATTCTGTTAGAACAATTATTTTAACTGGCTCTGAAAAGGCTTTTGCTGCCGGTGCAGATATTAAGGAAATGATATCCAAGTCTTTTGTAGATATGTTTTACAACAACTTTTTTTCTAATGATTTGGATCGAATTCAGGCAACTAGAAAACCGATTATAGCTGCTGTAGCAGGATACGCGCTTGGTGGAGGATGCGAGCTCGCAATGAGGTGCGACTTCATTTTAGCAGCGGATAGTGCGAAATTCGGGCAACCTGAAATAAATTTAGGCGTTATGGCAGGTTTTGGGGGAACGCAACTGTTGTCTAAGTTTGTTGGAAAATCTAAAGCGATGGAGATGCATCTTACAGGTAGAAACATGGACGCTCAAGAGGCTGAAAGAGCAGGTCTAGTAAGTCGAATTATTCCTGCTGAGGATCTTTTAAAGGAAGCAAAGGCCGTAGCCTACAAAATCTCAGAAAAGTCGATGTTATCGACTATTGGAATAAAAGAGTCAATCAATCGTTCTTTCGAGATTGGAATGACTGAGGGAATATTGTTTGAAAGGCGAATATTTAATGCTCTTTTTTCGACTGATGATAAAAAAGAAGGAATGTCCGCTTTCATAGAAAAAAGAACACCTAAGTTTGAAGACAAATAGCAGTTCGATTGTTGACAATTACTGCCTCATTGTGTAATTGATTGCGTAAGGAGTACGTTTAAAATGCCAAATAAAGCTTCAGCTAAAAAAAGATTAAGACAAACGGTTAAAAAAACCACAGAAAACAAGAACCGTAAGACCAGAATTAAAACTTTTGTTAAGAAAGTTGAGCAAGCTATAATTCAGGGTGATCAAGCCACTGCAAATGAAGTTCTAAAAACAGCGCAGTCGGAAATCATGAGAGGCGTTACAAAAGGTGTTCTTCATAAGAATTCAGCAAGCCGGAAAATATCAAGATTGAATTCAAAAGTTAAAGTACTTAAAAAAGCAAGCTAGATAAAAATATCTTCTTTCAGTTGTTGCTAGAATCCTATTACAAGGATAACGTGTAATTAAAGCGTGCTATTTGTTCGGTTATAAAACTGGAGTAGCTGACACCCGCTATAAACAGGTTTAAATTTGGTTGAAAATATAAAATCAATTGAAGCTTTTAGTCTTCTTAGAGAAGATCAACATGCTGTATTGATTGATGTGAGAACCAAGAAAGAACATTCAGCAGTTGGAATACCTGACCTAGGAGAAATTGGTAAAAAGACCTATATAATAGAATGGAAAAACTCGATTTTTCCAGGATCACGAAAGCAATTTTTAAATGAGTTTAAAGAAAATTTAGAACTTCGTGAGGAAGGAAAGTATCTTTTTATATGTAGATCTGGAATTAGATCTAATTTCGCTGCATTAACTGTGGAAGAATCGTTTAATTCCGGTAATTATAATGGTAGGTGTTATAACGTCGAGGACGGATTCGAGGGAAATGAACAACCCTTAGGTTATCCTCAAAACCCAAATGGATGGAAGAACGTGGGCTTGCCCTGGAAATAGAGTTAGTTAATGGACAAAGATGAGTGGTCAAAGGTAAAAGAGTTTGTAAAGATCAATATTGGCGAAAGTGCTCACACAAACTGGATACAACCAATTGAGTTAAAAGAGATTAAAGGTACCGTTGCAAAATTTAAAGTACCTACAAGATTTATTGGTACCTGGGTTCATCGGAACTACGGAGATCATATTATCCAAGGGTTTAAGAATCAAAAACTAAGTATTGACAGGTTGGAGTTTATTGCATCGTCTGATAAAAGATCAGACAAAAAGATTGGTTCAGAAAGAAGCACACTAAAAAAGATGGACCAAAAACTTCAAGAGTCTCAGCTTGACTTACCAAGTTCACCACTTGATGCAAGATTTACCTTTGATAAATTTGTGGTTGGAAGACCAAACGAGTTAGCGCATGCAGCTGCAAAAAGAGTTTCAGACGGGGGAAAGGTAACCTTTAATCCTCTTTTTTTATATGGAGGGGTTGGTCTAGGTAAAACGCATCTGATGCATTCTATTGCTTGGTCTATAAAGGAAAAAAATAAAAAAGCGCGAATATTATACCTTTCAGCTGAACAATTTATGTATAGGTTTGTTCAAGCCTTGAGATTTAAGGATATGCATGCATTTAAGAAGTTATTTAGATCAGTGGATGTTTTGATGGTAGATGACGTTCAGTTCATAGCCGGAAAGGATTCTACGCAAGATGAATTTTTTCACACCTTTAATGCTCTAATAGAACAAGGAAAACAAATAGTTATATCAGCTGATAGAGCTCCTGGTGAGATTGATGGTTTGGAAGAAAGAATTAAATCCAGACTAGCTTGGGGTCTAGTTGTAGACGTACACCCAACGGACTATGAGTTACGCCTTGGAATTTTGCAAGCTAAAGCTGAAATTCAAATGGAGCTGAATAGAGATGTCAAGATTGATGAGGGTATTTTAGAGTATTTAGCTCATAAAATTTCCTCAAACGTAAGAGTTTTAGAAGGAGCTCTTACAAGGTTATTTGCCTTCGCATCTCTGGTTGGAAAAGAAATAAACATTGATTTAGCTCAAGAATGCCTATCTGATATTCTTAGAACTTCAGAGCGAAAAGTTACTATTGAAGAGATAATCAGAAAAGTTGCTGAGCACTACAATCTCAGAATGACAGATTTGATATCTGCAAGAAGAGCAAGAGTGGTAGCTAGGCCTAGACAGATAGCTATGTTTTTGTCCAAAAGTCTAACCTCAAAATCTTTGCCGGAGATTGGAAGAAAATTTGGTGGAAGAGATCACACCACTGTTATACATGCAGTAAAAAAAATTGAAGAACTAAAACTTATTGATGTACAAGTGGCAGACGAGGTAGAAATCTTGCGCAGAACTCTTGAGGCATAAAAAAGGTTTTTCGCTATTATTTTTTTTTAAAAAAGGATATTATTCATCCAATGTATTTATTTGTATGAAGCGAAAATGAAGATTAGTGTAGAAAGAAACGATTTGCTTAAGTCAATGAGCCGAGCGCAAGCTATCGTTGAAAGAAGAACTACTATTCCTATTTTATCAAATGTTTTAATTGAAGCCAGAGAGGATCGTCTAACACTAAGGGCCACTGACTTAGATATTGAATTATTGGACTCAGTAAAAGCTGTAGTTGAAAAAGAGGGAGCCGTCACAGTAGGCGCGCATACCTTCTATGAGATTCTCAGAAAACTCTCAGATGGCTCAAGGGTCTTAATCGATCTCGATCCTTTGAGTCAGAAAATAAATGTAAAAGCTGGACGTTCTACTTTTTCACTAACAACAATTTCGGTTGATGATTTTCCATTAATGGCATCATCGGAATACGATTTTTCTTTCTCTATAAAGGTTGAAGAATTAAAGAGGCTTTTCGAAAAAGTAAAGTTCGCTATGTCGATGGAAGAAACAAGATTTTATCTTAACGGAGTTTTTTTCCATGAGTTCACTGATCAAGACACTAAACTTATGCGTACTGTGGCTACTGATGGCCATAGACTCGCAAAGATAGATTCGGTATTACCAGAAAATGCAAGCGGAATGCCTGGAGTGATCGTGCCACGAAAAACAGTTTCTGAATTAAGAATGATATATGAAACTACGAAGGAAACGGTAAGTATCTCCGTGTCAGAAACTAAAATACGCTTTTCAAACGAGACCTTATCGTTAACATCTAAGGTAATTGATGGCTCGTTTCCTGATTATGATAGAGTTATTCCAAAAAATAATGTTAAAAGATTGGTTGTTGACGCTTCAGAATTTGCCAAATCAGTTGATAGAGTAGCAACTGTTTCTTCAGAGCGAGCTCGGGCAGTTAAACTGAGTCTTAGTAAGGAAAAGCTTATATTATCTGTAAATGCTCCAGAGACAGGATTAGCGATTGAGGAAATTCCAGTTGATTACGAGGGAGAGGAAATCGAAATTGGATTTAATGCTAAGTATCTCCAAGAGATTTCTAATCAAGTAGAAAGTGGGGAAGCAATTTTCTTATTCAATGATGTTGGGGATCCTGCGCTTATGAAGGATTATAATGACGACACGGCGGTTTATGTCGTTATGCCCATGCGTGTTTAGTCCATTTATATTGAAATGAGTTCTACCGGAATAGAAAAACTCAAAATCAGTAATTTTAGATCATATAAAGTTTTAGAACTTTCCTTTCAATCCAACCCTACAGTTGTTTATGGAAAAAACGGAGTTGGAAAAACAAATCTTTTGGAAGCTATATCACTCTTATACCCAGGAAAGGGGATAAGAAGATCAAGCTTTTCTGATATGATAAATATTTCACACAATTTTCCATGGAAAGTCGAGGCTCTATGCCGCAGAAACAATAATCTTTTTGAAATCGAGACTTCTAGTGACGGAAAGGGAAGAGCTGTAAGAGTAGATGGAAAAAAAGTACCACAGAATAATCTCAGCTTGGGCTTAAAAATTATATGGTTTTTACCACCAATGGATAGGATTTGGATGGAGACCTCTAAAGACAGAAGAAAGTTCTTAGATAGAATGGTATTTAGTCTTGATATTAATCATGCAAAAAGATGTGCTCAATATGAAAAACTTCTCAGAGATAGGAATAGATTACTAAAAGATCGCATAGAAGACAGCTCATGGTATCTCGCCATTGAAAAGAAAATGGCAATACTTGGGTTTGAAATAGATAGTTGTAGACGAGATTTTGTTGAAAAACTAAATACAGTTTTAAAAGAAAAAAATAATTATTTCCCACTGATAAATCTCAAGCTAAAAGATGATCCTATAGAAAGTAAAGAAATATTTTTGGATAATTTAATTAACCAAAGAGCGCATGACCTATTATCTGGTAGAACAAATTTTGGTCCCCATTCAGATGATTTACAAGGTTTTTATTTGGAAAAGGAAATAGACACAAAATACTGTTCTACAGGTGAGCAAAAGCTTTCGATAATTTCTATAATTTTATCCAATGCAAAATTGATCAAAGAACAGCACCAAGTCTCTCCCGTTTTGCTCTTGGATGAGATAACCGCACATTTGGATGAAGTACGCAAAGAGAATCTATTTTCGGAGTTAATATCCTTGGAGAGCCAGTTTTTTATTTCAGGAACAGAGGTAGGTATATTCAATTCATTAAGCACGAAAGCAAAATTTTTGGAGTTGGACGAAAGAAAAAAATTTGTAGCCTAGTTTTTTTCAAAAAATGGACAATCCTTAATAATATCTCTACCTACGTCTTTTATGTCTCTTCTTCCGCAGAGGGCCATTGTCATGTCAAGTTCTTTGTTTAAAATTTCTAAGGCGTTTATAACTCCCTTTTTTCCTTTCGCTGAAAGACCATAAACAAAAGATCTACCAATCATAACGCCTTCAGCTCCTAGGGCAATTGCCTTGAGAATATCCTGTCCAGAAGAAATACCACCATCAAAATATACGTCGATGTCTGAAACAGCTTTCTTTATTTGCGGGAGCATAGAAATCGAACTATTAACTCCATCTAGTTGTCTTCCACCATGATTAGAAACTACCAAAGCATCCGCACCACATTTCTGTGCCATTTTAGCGTCATCTGGATCCATTATCCCCTTAATAATTAATTTTCCTCCCCACCAGTCTTTTATTCTTTTGACATCATCCCAATTAAGTTTTGGGTCAAATTGACTTTGCACCCATTTAGTTAGAGAGGTTAGGTTTTTGATGTCTTTTACATGACCCATAATATTGCCGAAGGTTCTATTTTTTGATTTTGCCATTTCAAAACACCAATTTGGTTTTGATATCAAGTCAACAACATTAGACATTTTTATCTTTATAGGGACTGATAAACCATTTCTAATATCGGCGTGCCTCTGGCCTAGTATTTGTAAGTCCAAAGTAAGCACCAATGCGGAGCATGCAGCTGCTTTTGCTCTTTCAACTAATCTTTTAGCAAAATCGTGATCTCTCATCACATAGAGCTGAAACCAAAATGGTTTTGAAGTATTTCTTGCAACTTCTTCTATTGAACAAATCGACATCGTAGAAAGTGTAAAAGGAACTCCGAAACTTTCTGCTGCTTGTGCCGCCAATATCTCACCATTTGCTTTTTGCATGCCGAGTAAACCTACCGGAGCTAAAGCAACTGGCATCTTATAGTCTGTGCCTAACAGACGTTTTCTAGTACTTCTATTAGATATGTCGACGGCAACTCTTTGTCTGAAGGAAATTTTTTTAAAGTCGTTACTGTTGTCTTTCAAAGTAGTCTCTGTCCAAGAGCCTGATAACACATAATCGTGAAATGCTTTAGGAACTTTTTTTCTTGCTTCAGTTTTTAGATCGTCAATAGTGAGGTATTCCATGTTATACTTTCTTTAAATCTTAAGGTCTAATCTGGGTTTCCAAAAAGGCCGAAAGAGTTCAATTTTGGGACATCTGTTCATTACAACTTTTAACCCTGCGTTTTGTGCTATCTCTGCGGCTTCGTCATTATACACTCCTATTTGCCCCCAAAGCACTTTTGCATTTATTTCAATTGCTTCTTTTGCTACCGATAAAAGCTCTTCTTTTCTTCGAAACACTTGCACCATATCAACGGGTTTATCTATTTCCTTAAGACTGTGAAAGACTTTGAGACCTCTAATCTCGTTAATATCCGGGTTTGGGTTAACAGGTAACATATCATATCCAGTTTCATGCAGCACCCTTAAAACACCATAGCTAAATTTCGTCTTATCCCCACTAGCTCCAACCATGGCAATAGTTTTAACAGATTTCAGAATGTCGTCGATATAACCTTTGGGATACTCGTATATATGATCTACATCAGCTTCAGGCACTATTTTTCTCTTTCTTTTTTTGCAATTTCATCCTTGAGTTCATGAGGCTTCAGGGGATCTAAAAATGGATTTCTGTAAAGCTTATCATGACTTTCAACTCCAATTTCAAGAATAAGGTCCGACTTAGGTCTTGCTACGCAAAGTATAATGTATCCATCATTTATCTGTCTATTATTAAGTGCCACCTGTCTTCTTTGATCTACCTCTCCATCAATAAGTTTTGCGGCACATGTTATACATCCACCATACCTACAACCATAGGGGAGATCAACGCCCTGTTCTCTTAAGGTGTCAAGCAAAGGTCTTTTCGGCTGAACTTTATATGATCTGCCGCCTCTGTTTGATAATTCGACCTGAAATTTTTTCACAACCATATATCGCTTGTGCAATCGCCACCAGGATATCTACTTTCGTGACAGCGACTTGGACCATTTGGTTCTTCGCCAAAATTCACAATAAAATCAGGATTAATTTTCATGCCACCATTTATTGGGTCACAGTCAATCATTATCATAACCCCACCCTTTTCTCTTATATCGGGATAAAATTGATTGTCCCAAGTCGAAAATAGAGAGGTAGTTACATATAGTCTTTTCCCATCTAGACTCAGCTGAAACATTTGTGGTCCACCGGCAATATCTAGGCCATTAATTTTAGGCGCTCTTCCAAGTAAACCACCCATCCAAACTTGGCCAGTAAGTTTTGGTTTGTGAGGGTCTGATATATCATACTGCCTCATATCTCCGTGCAGCCAATTATTGAGATATAAATATTTATCATCCATTGAAACAAGAATTGCAGACATCACACCTGGAATAGGAATTGGCCAGTCGGGATGAGGCTGATTTTCAACATCAATAATTTTTTCCCATTGCCATTTTCCGTTTTTATCTTTCCACCAGTGTATAACGTTTGCGCTTAGGGCTGCACCACAAAACCCATGACTACTATCTGGATTATGGTGAAACTTTACTTCTAATGGAACGAGACCATCTTCACCTAAATACATAGTTTCAATAGGTTTACGCTCCTTGAAATCCCAAAAATGAAGTTGTCTACCATACTTAAGATGTCCAACTTCTTCTAAATCAAAACCTGGCATAAATGTGTTGGGAGCAGCCCATTCCGACGAAACCATTACATTGTGTCTTGGTTGGTACCAAAAATCATACCCAAAGGGTATGTCACCCATAGAGTTTTCCCATCTTCCAATGATTTCAAAATTTTTGTCTAGATGCAAATATCCACCAGGTGCTTCTCCCTTTGCATCACCAAGCATCGAGATAATTATTTCTGAACCTAGGCAATGAACGGTATGTGGGCCACTTAAGTTAGTTTTTGATTTTATGTCTACCCCATCAATAATTTTGTGAATAGTTGGCATTCTAGGATTGGTTGCGGTATCCACTATATGAATATTATTGGACCGTACCCCCGGCAGTAGCAGATATTTTCGGGTCATGCTCGTATCATCATGGCAAGATGAACACGCATTCCACCCCATATGATGAAGCTCATCACCGATGCCTGGCATTTCTAACCTATGTATAACTTTTGAATAGTGAGGACTATCGGGGTCTACATCAACAGTAGCTAAATAGTCGGGTTTTTGTATACCCGTTCCGGTATATATCGCAATTGTATATAAAAGTTTTTCTCTTGGTGCTTTTATAGCTTCCGCAGGGGACGAATAGCCAGGACCACAACATATCTCATTCATGCTTTATTCTTTCGTTTCAATAGGATTTCCAGATTTCTTCCAGGCGGCAAATCCTCCCTCTAGATGAGACACTGGATCAAGACCCATGTCTTGTGCAGCTTTAGCTGCAAGAGCAGATCGTCCTGCGGCAGCACAATAAAACACATATTTCTTGTCCTGATTAAAAATGTCTTTGTGGTAGGGACTATCAGGGTCTATCCAGAATTCGAGCATTCCTCTCGGGCAAGAAAACGAATTTGGAATTTTTCCTTCTCTTTGAATTTCCCTAGGATCTCTTATATCTACAAAAACGTACTGACTATCTTCGAAATATTTTGAGGCATCAACGACAGGTGTTATTTCAACCTGTTTATTTGCTTCAGCGACCATATCTTTCACGTGTTTAACAATTTTTTGAGCCATTTTCTCTATTCTTTCCTATTTTAAGTGAAATTCTTCCGAAACTGATCTAACGTTTCATCTATTTTTATCGAGGGTATTTTCTTCGATACCCAAACGTCACCTTGTGGTTTTACAATTTCTAATTCATTCACGGTTCCAGCATGAATTCTAATTAATCCGGGCCTACCCTCATTAATTGAGAACATCTGACACCCGCATTGGATGCAAAATTTCTTTGTTATTTTGTTGCCACTTTCTGATTGATGTATGTAGCTTTTTAATGTCCCTTGAATATATAAATCAGCTTCTTTTACGAATATATTGGTAAGATAAGGAGCGCCACTACATTTTCTGCAGTCTTCACAAT
>CAZOIZ010000032.1:0-9999 GCA_964580005.1 uncultured Rhodobacterales bacterium | reverse complement strand
TTTTTTACAAGACCAAGGCCAGTTGTTACATCGTAATGGGTTACCTTAATTTCTTGTCTTCCAAAAGCTTCAACCCACTTAAATAAATTGTTAACAAAAAATTTTATGCCGCCTCTGGATGGAGCTGGATCATCCATCAAAGCATTATGAAGATGAGAGGTTACCCAACCAAAGTTTTTATGAGTATGATCTTCGTTTTCTCTTAACAGGTTTAGGAGCCAATTAAATACTTTTGTTTGAATAAAAAGCTTTACTATATCTTCTTGTGCTTCAATTTTATTTTCAAAAATTTCTATTTCCATTTCATCGCTATTTAATAAATGTAGATCTTTTAAAACATCATTATTAAGATCTAATCTCTTATCTTTTTGATTTACAGAGCTATTTATGACGCTAAATATTTGATCATTGAAGTCTTTTGGACTTGAATGAAATAAATCTTTAACCCATAAATTTGGATCAGCTGGCTTTAATCTTTTATAAAGATCATTACTCCAATTAAATAAATCCTGAGAGTTTTCTTCTTTATCAAAAGAGTCAAGCTCTGATTGCATTGCCTCATAAAGTTCGTCATCAATCCAAATGATATCCTTTTGCATATCATCAATTCTTTTTTGATCATCGTCTGTTGGAACTAGCTTTGTTCCTAGTTCAATATTTCCATAACCACCAAGACTCAAGCCTCTCATTGTTAAGTTAGCACTTCCAAGCATTAGATACTCATTGTCAAAGATAAAAACTTTACTGTGTAGATTATTTAGGATGCCAACTTTCCAACCTTGCTCTTTACAAGTTGAGTAAATGTCTAAATCTGAAGCCCCTCCGATTAAATCAGATGCACTAAATCTTCCAATGATACTTACATCAACAGAATCTTTCACATGATCTTTTAGCCAAGCAATTGCTGAAGACTTTATAAAACCAGAAAAAATAGTAAGGGATGCGTGAGTTGTGAGCAGTAAATTTTCAGCCTCAGCCCTGAACTCTTCTGAGGTAAGAATTTTTTTCACAAAACTGAGCTAGACATCGTTTGAAATCTTCATTAATTGCTGTATCCAATAACCCCATCGCTCGCGGAATTTTTCAAAGATTTCATCATCTGGATCATATTGTAAACACATTTCATCCTCTGTTCTCACAAATGCCATTAAAAGTATCTTCATAGCTTCAACTGGCTTCCCATCATCCATATTCTCAAGGTATTCATAGAAATGTTTATAGAAGTCGGATCTTATATTAATGTTTGCATGCACTCCATTTGCAATATTTTGTCTTTCCAAAAACATACTTCCAGGCCAATCTTTTAAATTAAAGTCTACTATCCTATCAATTACTTCTTCAGCTCTTGCTTTCGCTTCTTCATCGTTAAGAGTTTCATCTTTAAGTAACAGCTCTTTAGCGAATTCTTCTATTTTTTCTTCTCTTGTTTTAGTTTTAGCAATTTCCTTGGACTTTGTTGGTGTAGTATCCTTCGTGATTTCCTTATTTACTTTATCCTCTGTTGAGGTTAAGTCTCCCTTCTTTTTTCCTCCCCTAGCTACAGGATTTGCTTTAATAATATCTCTGAGTTTTTTTATAAGTACTGAAAGCTCATTATTAATTTTAATGTTAGCTGTGATCGCTTCATCATCATCTGCATTTTCATAATATTCCTTCGGCGTTGAGTTGCTAAGATGGAAAATGTTTTGAACTTTTTGTTTATCATTTGTTGTTCCAAAAATATCATCAAGACATGGTTCAAATCTAATAGATATACCCCACCATCTTTCTGTTGGACTATAACTATTTACCCATCCAGCCTCTCTAAGCTCAATTTCTCTAGCAGCTCTGACAAAAGAGACCCCTTGATTCTGACTATAGTGCTTCCCAACGGGTGAAGATCCAGTTAAACCACTTCTGATTTGGGGTTTTGCAACTGTAGCTCTAATTTCAACAATGGAAGTATTTGTTTCTGCATATTCATTGGTATATTCAATAGGAACCTCAATTATATTATCCTCAAGCAATATATTTGTTGCTTCATTTTTGTATTGGACTCCATCTACAGGTGGAAGTGAATTGGGAGTTAGTAAGTAAAGAGGGTCATTAGCAATAAGATCATCTGATTCAATAATTGAGCCATCCTCAATCATGGAAACAACTCTTATATTTCTTTTTCTACCATAATTGTCATCATCATCGAGGAAGTGACGATATATCCTTCCAAGCTCCATTTTTAAATAATTAAATATTCCCTTAGAAGTTTTATATTTTACTTTTGTAGGATCGAGCTTTTTTAATATGACTAATGTACCCGAATCTCTTTTTATTAATCCCTCTGCATGAGAATGCTTTTTAATTAGAGGTACTTCCTTAACTTCAGAGACTTCAGGTAAATCTTGATCCCCGGAATCTAATAATTCATCAAGGTCTATATAAGTGAAAAGAATAGGACCATTTTTTTGCCAACTGTATACTTCCACCCTATAACACTGAGATATAGATCCAACCGTCATACCAAATCCAAACTTACCAATTCCATTAGGGTCATCTTTGTTTCTGCTAAATCCAACAGAAAGAGCACTTTCAATGGTTTCTGCATTCATTCCATGACCATCGTCATATATGGCAAGCTGAGTAAGTCTTGAAACAGCTTTTTTACCTACTTCTTGTATTTCATCTTTAGCAATAAGTGTTATGTTTTCAGCTTTTGCTTGAATTGAATTATCTATAAGCTCAGCAAGAGCTGAAGGTGTTGTGTATGGGGCATGCCTCATCGCTGCAAGTGCCATACCCGCATTAACTATATTAACCATTTAAATCCTCCATTTTGATCCAATCTTTATCGAAAAAATTACATGCATGTTCTATATCAGGTAAATTAATAATATTATCAACAACATTTACGAGCAAGCACTCTTTAGTGCCACCATTTTTTTCCCCTCTCAAGCCTCTACCTATCATTTGTGAGTAGAGCACTACAGAAAAGGTTGGCCTTGCAACAACTACACAATCAATCATGGGATCATCAAAGCCTGTAGAAAAAATATTAAAATTTACCAAAACTTCTAAGTTGCCCTCTTTAAAATCTTTTACCGCATTCATTCTGTCTGACGTTTGAGATTCTCCAGTAACAGATCTTGCTTTAACACCAACTCTTCTTAACAACGAAGCCAATAGATTTGAATTTTCTACAGAGGAAGCAAATACTAAAGTTTTTTTCTTATATTTTTTTACTACTAACTGAATCTGATTAAAAATTAGCCCATTTCTTTTAGCATCTTCACCAGTTTTTTTTAAAGCTCCATCAGGCAAGGATCCTGTTTCTTGTAGTTTTTTTAGCTCTCTTGAAGTTAAGTCTAATTTAAAGTCAGTAATAAGCCTTTTTTCAGCCACTTTAGAGAGAATGCCTCTAGATTGCAAAAATTGAACCGGTGTTAAATTATCACCTGAAAAATGATTCATATTAATTATGTTTTTATCATAAAAATTTGCTAACTTTATTGTTTCTTCATTGTCACCATCAACTCCATGTCTTCCTGGAGTTGCAGTAAGTCCAATAAGCTTTGCTTTTGCATTTAAGAAAAGATTTATTGCTGCATTATAAGTTTCTGCAAGCGACATATGCGCTTCATCTACAACTAGGAGGCTCGTCTTGCCAGAAATAAAATTGTAGTTTGAGAAAACATCATCTCTAGGCGTTTTAATCATACTATATGCCGATTGAAAGCTAGTGACTATGAAAGATGGCTTATCCATCTTCTTAAAATCTTTAACGTTACCTCCCCACAACCTTATAAGATTGACTTCAAAAGTTCCTTTATTTTTCCAGGCTCTATCAAATGCAGAAATAGCTTGCTCACATAATTCATCGGTGTGCGCCATCCAAACGACAAAAGGAGAACAGTTTTGTGAAAGTCTAAAGAAATCAATTATTGATTCTATTGTCATCGATGTTTTGCCAGCACCTGTTGGCAGTTGAATCATCAATTTTTTCTTGTCACTTAACAAAAAATTGGAGGTCTGTTTTTTTATATCATCTTGATAGTCATGAAGAATGAAATCAGGAGTTGAATTAAATGAAATATCTCTTTTTTTTGCTCGATCTGGAAGAAAATTTTCACTTAAATTGAACTCTTGCAGCAAAGCTCTACAAGCATTATTTTGACCCCAAGTTTTTATAAATTCTTTTTCAGCTAACAAGCTAAAATGATCTCTTATAATTTGATTCTTAAAGATTGAATATCCTTTATCCTCAATGATAAGTTCTATTATTTCAGAACTTATTACACTCATACCCTCGTTTTCAAGAACTTCAATCAGGTTGTTCCCTGCCACATTGCAAAGATCTGCAATAGACAGTTTTTTCAAGTTTTCTTGAAGAACTGTTTTCTCTATTTGATCCATTAAATAATTTAATCTTAAAAAGCTATAATGAGCATGTTAAACAACCAATATCGTCATCCTCTTCATCAATTTCATTATCGATTATATCTTGCCATCTTTGCATCTTCGATGATCTGTCAGTAGCTATTATATTTCCGCCATTTGCAACTTCTTTTGCTTCAGCCTTTGCAACTACTTCATCAAGGGTCGCTCCTTGCCTCCAGGTAAAACCATTACCTGAATCCTCCTCAAAAGCTTTAGCTCTCTCAAAAAGTTTAGGATGTTTACGTTTCAAGCCAAGCCATTCTGACTCACGCTGAAAAAAACAAAAATAACAACCAGATCTAGATCTCCAATCATAATATTTTGGAACTCCAGTCGATTTTTCTAGGATGTTAAAAACATCTCCACGCATTATTCCATCTTCCACAAATGGAAATACTGGTTTGATAGTTTCCTTACTACTTTGATATCCTCCCCGATTTTCATCAGCTCTAATACCAACATAGCTTATTACTTCGTCATCACCGACAAACTCTTCAAATGGTTTAATCTTCATAACGCGCGTGCACCATCTTTGCTTAGCTGATGGCAGATAGTCGTTATGAACCTTTAACCAATGCTCAAAAGGTTTACCACTGCTAAGTCTATGGATTTTTGCATCTAAAAAGGCTTCAAGCTTATCTAAAAACTCATAGATTTCTTTTAATTCTGATCCCGTATCAGTGAAAAAATACTCCATTTTCTCACTTATTTCTGGGTAACGATCTTTAATGTAGATTGCCAAGGCAGCACTATCTTTACCGCCTGAGATGCCAAGAACATGTCTTACATTATTTTGTTGGTTTAGTTCGCTAAAATGCATTAATCATCTCTTTCGTTTTTTACAAGCTTCAAATCCGTTTTTTTCAGCTTTAAGTTGGCATTTTCTATATCGTTTATTTTTGCCACCAGAGCTGCTATTTGCTTGTCTTTATCTTTAAAACCAGCCTTATTAAGCAAGGTCTCAAGCTCTTTGCTAATTAAATCATATTCTTCTTTTTCTTTCTTTTCTAGTGTCACAATTTTATCAATATTCTTTTTCTTTCCATGGTTTGTTACCCTTAAACCAAAAATGTCTTGCTCCATGGTAGCAGTTTGATGAATCTGATAGCTTTTTAACATCTCAATATCTCTGATGCGCTCTGCAAAATGTTTAAGTTTTATATCTGCTTCGAGCAAAGTTTCATCTCGCCATTTTCTTGGATTTGTATTCTGTAAAATTGTTAATACACCTTCAAACCAAATTTCAGGATCAATATCTAGAAGTAGTCTACTTAAAAAAGGTTTTAAAGAAAGATTATCAATTGTAAAGTCTTCAATTACAGAATACCTACTATGTATCTTTTTTTGTAGCTTCTCAAGCGAGTCACTAGTATCAAATCCAAAAATCTGAGCAAATTTAGTTCGCTGCTCCTCAATCATTTTTCCATAACATGACTTAAGTTCAGTCATTACCTTGTTTAACTCATCAACAAAACTATTTAATTTATTTGAATCACTCAGATCAGTTTTCTTATAGCCTAATGCTTTAGGAATATCTTTAGTAAAAAGATCATGTGGTGATTTTGATGAGTCAAAAGCAGTTCTTAATTTTATGGCTTTATTGCTTATTCTTGAGGAGTTTCTTGTCTGCAAAGTAAACTCAGGTAATGCCTTCATTTGTCTAGTAAAAGCTCTGACTATAGTAAGAATATTAGTTGATTCTTTTTTAAGAAATAGATCACTATATGCTCCTATAAGCTTATCTTGGTCTTTAAAAGTGTGAAGTTGAAATGCAAAATGGTCTCCCTTTCTAACAATCCTATCAACTGCTTCATTATCGAGATAAGGCATAAAGATTCCATCTTCATACATAGCCATATTTGCCTCAACTGAGTAATAAAATCCAAAAAAGATGACAGGATGAAGCCCCCTTTTAATTCCAAATGGAGGTTTTGAGAGCTCGCCACATAATTCAAAATAAGAGACAGGTTCATCTTTTGATAATGATTTTTTTATAAACTCATATGCTGGAAACAATGGATGATTTTTCTTTGGATAGGCAAAGATATATCCAGGATCAGCTTTTTGATATAAGCCTGATTGATTAAAGATTGCATTAAAAATAGTTTTATCAGGTGGAAATTTGTCTGCCTCATATCCTAAATCCTGAAGCATTCTATTTTCTCTGTTACCCATCATTTTTATCAAGCTAGTCCTAGCTGATTGGCCTTGAGCTGAAATATTATCTCTATTAATGAGCTCATTTCGAAGAATTGGAGAATGATAATAGATATCTTCAAGAATATTGCTTAAATGAGATTGAATATCTAAAACATTTTTTATCTTTAATTTTTTTCCCTGATGAATCCAGCTGAGATCTGTTGATTGAGTTATAAACTTCAATCCATTTTTCAACATTCTCTCTAAGTGATCAATTTGACTAGAAATCTCTTTTTTGGCAATAGGATCATTGGTGATTTTTTCAGAATTAAGATAGATATTTCTGAGAGCTTTTAACTCTTTTGCATTACCTTCAAATTTCTCTTTCGAGTTGACATCAATGACTAAAATGTTTTTTGGAAGTTTTGAATACTTTTCTTTAAGATCTTTTGTCTTGACCTTATTTTGGTTAAGGACAATAAACAATTCTGGTTCTGTAGGATAATTTTCTTCATTAAGTAATGAGAAACTAATATCTGAGATATACGAAGTCTTGAAGTATCTAAGTGTATGGCTTTGAATTGAGTACTTTTTAGCAACCAGTGGAACTGGTTTAACTAAATTATTCAGCTCATTAGCAATATCAAAGTCTTCAAACTGATCGAGTTCTTTATTAAGAGCATCTTCTAAATCAAAATCACTTCCCTGCCAAACTCGGTACTCATCATTATGCTTTCTGTAAGTAATCAATGATTTATTTTCAAGGGCTGCTATTGATTTTTTTAATACCTTTGAGCCAAATATTATCGAAAGTAATTCATAAGAACTCCTTAAGTTAGCTATTGAGCCAATAATATTAAGAAGCCCAATAGTTTTTAATATTTTTATTGTTTCCTGATCTTGATCACCAGCTCTATCAATTGCATTTAATACCTCTATCCACCTTCTGTGTGTAAGATGATCAAAAATATATGACCCTTGATGATTTACAAAATAGTCAAATATATGATGAGGCATTACTGTTTTTGGGAAATCTAGTTGACTAATAAGATCTTGAAATCCTAATGTTTCGGAGCTACCCAAAAATGTGAATACTGTTCTTTCATTTTGAGCAAGTTTCTGAGCTAATAATGGCAGAATAAAAGCTGTTAAAGGGTGAAAGGGGAAAACTTCTGAGAAAAAATTTACCCCTTCTCTTATCTTTGTAATGTTAGGAAAAACCTTGATTTTAAGAAGAGCCTGAACAGGTATTTTTAAATCTTTTTTGATATTGGCTGTCTGATTTTTAGTTAAATTATGATTCAAGGCTTTAGCTATTACTCGCATAGATTGCTCAGGCCCCTCGATAAAGGAGATTTCCTCAAATCTACCTTGGATCTTTCTCCACTCATTTTTAGTTTCTTTATCTAAATCCTTCGCATAAAACTCTATGGCCTGATGAAGCATTACATTAAAAAAGACTGGTATTTTTGATTCTTTAACACAATATTCTGCAAGCTCTTGAAGAATATAAATATCACCATCCTTCTGATTACTGCCAGCATATTCAACATGTTTTCCAAGCTCATCAATTGTTATCGTAATGCCTTTAAAGTTATGCTTTGAATCTTCGAGGCACATTTGTAACATTGAAATTATTTCAAGAACGTTTCCTGACTGTGGATTATCTTTGTGGTCTCTATGGTAAGTAATTAACTTATTTTTGAACTTCTTTTCTAGAGAGCTATCAACTGCTCCAAGACAAATGCTATCGAATAGCTTCTTTGCAAGCCCATCATAAGAACCTGTGAGAAGAATATTTAAACACCCTTCAGATTTATTAAGCTTCTTAAAAAAATCTTTTGCTAACTCACTATCAAGCTCTGCAATCTTATCTATTGCTAATTCAAACTGCTTTGAGGAAGAGGGTTGGAGGAGAGCATTTAGAAAAATACCAAAAGAGGATTTACCAGAGCCATAAGGTCCTATTAAAGACCATGATCTTGCTATCTTCTTACTATTAAAACTTGCAAGAAGTGATCTAAGAGTCTTAATTGAGGTTGATGTGGGTACATATGCATTAATTGCATCAATTGAAAAACTATCTCTTTCAAGATTAATTGATCTTGAAAACCAATTATCAACTTTGACTAATTTCTCTAATTTCATATCTAGGTATAAAGATTTCCTACAAAATCATTAGCATCTATTTCTATATCTTTTAGTTCAATAATTCTCTGTCCAGCTGTTTCATTGAAACCAAATATATTTGGATACTTATGAATTAATTCATCGAGTAGTTGATAAAAAAAACTTTCATTGATCCTAAAGATTCTTGATATAGAGGGCTGCTCATTTAAAAATTCTCCTACAGGCATTTGTGTTCTTTTTTTTGTATTCTCAAATAAATCTTTACTTTGGGTAGAGTTAAAGATTTCAATAATACAATAACCAATTAACGAGCAACTGATTGATTCTCTTGGCTCATAAGTGGAAGAATATGAACCATCATTATTTTTAGAGAGCAGATTCAACACATTGAAAGGGTTCTCTAAGAGCTCCTCAAAATTTTTTGTTTCCTCTGATGATGAAGAAAATGTTTTTAGTAGCAATAAGGCATCTCTTTCAAGTGTAGCTGAAGAAACCTTCTTAGACCCAATATCATCAAGCCAAAGATTAAGGTCATTTAAAAATTCGATTTTTGTAAATTTATTTTTTTTATAGCAATTAAAAAACCAATAATAAAGAGTTGCATTATTTGGATTAGTGCACAACTTCCAGTGAAGCAACCATAAAGAAATTATGTTTTCTAAATAAGGATCCTTTTTATCGATAATTTCACCAAATCTCGTTTGCGAAGGTTCTGCAGATGAAAAGTCTAAAATCTGATATGCATTCAGCCAATACTTTATAGAGCTAACCATATTTTTACCTACTCCAAGAACTAATGGAGCTTCCTTTGATAAAAATATATTCTTATTTAACTTGAACTCTTTTAACCCTTTATTCAACCAAGAATATCGTAAATTAAAAGTTTCATTTCTTCCAAATGAGATTTTTGAAGGATTTAATTCCATGAAGTTATATTAACAAAAAAAATGTCTATTAAGCTTTAAAATTATCAATCATAAATTTCTTTAGAAGCTGGTAAATATTTTCTCTAGTTTTTCTAAATGCAATTTTATTCTCGATCTTACAAAAGTTAGAGTTGACGGGGTCTTCAGTTGGCCATTTAATTAATTTAGCCTCATGCGGAAGTATTGGGCAGACTTCCTCAGCGCACAAGGTGATAACAAAATCTAAATTTTTTAAAAATTGATTATCAAGGTCATTGATTGATTTTGAGGAGTATTCTGAAATATCTATTCCAATCTCATTCATGGTTTTAATAGCTCCATCGTGGATGTAGCCTGAAGGATTTGATCCAGCGCTTTTAATATGAAATTTTTCAGAAAACATTTCTTTTGCAAG
>CAZOIZ010000031.1:0-10219 GCA_964580005.1 uncultured Rhodobacterales bacterium | reverse complement strand
TTCATTTATTAGAAAACCTTTGCACGTTAATTATATTTTTAAACTATTTTTCTTTTTTCTTTAAGTAAATAATTCATTCTTTAATTGATGACATTGCTCTATTTGCAGCTTGTTTTAAATGGTTGGTTAGTGCTTTTTTTGCAACTGATTTATTATTATTTAGGATAGCATTTAGGATTTCTAAATGCTCAAACATTGCTTGACCTTGAATATGATAATGCGGTGGCAAACTTATTCTTGCTAATAAAGAAATGCTTTCAGTATTTCTATGGAACTCAGAAATAATTTTGTTATCCATTTTCGATACTATATAGCGATGCAAATGATGATCAAGATCAATTCTTTCTTTAAAAATGTCTATTTCAGAATGCTTCTTTCTTTTTTTAGTTGATATAAGTCGTTTTGTTTTTTTAATTATTAAACCAATTTCTTTTTTTGACATTTCATCAAAAAATAAATCCAATGCTCTTAATTCAATCAGCGATCTTATTTCATAAGCATCCTTAACTTCTTTTTTAGAAATTTCTTTTATTAGAACTCCACGTTGAGGAATTAATTTAACAATGCCTTTTGACTCAAGTATTTTTAATGCTTCTCTGACTGATGGAATTGAGCAATTGATTATTTGAGAAATCTCTCTTTGGCTTAATAATTTTCCTGGTTTAAGTTGAAAATTCAAAAGTCCATCAAGGAACTTTGATTGTGCAACTGAACGAAGACTTTCTTTAGAGTTTTGCTCCATATTTATTTTAAAATAAAAATTATGCTTTATGCACATTGACAGATATAGATGATTGTGTAAACAATTTATAATAAGCGCCCAATTGAGCGCTCAGTATATTTTATTGATGTAAAGTCTATGGATACTTTTACTGGATACTTAAGGCAGAACGGACAAGTCGGTATACGAAATGAATTGTTAATTCTTAATTTGACAGGTTTAACAAACAAAATTGCAGAGCGTGTTCATAAAAACTTGAAATATTCTAAACTTATTTCTTTTGACTATGGAATGGGTTTGCTAAATCAGGACAAAAAAATATCTCAAATTGTATTAATTGGGCTATCGCTCAATCCAAATGTAGGTGGGGTTCTTTTAATAAGCTCTGATCAATCGAGATCAGAATTTGTAATGAAAGAACTTAAAAAAAATAAAAAACCTTTTAAAAATATTCTTTTAGGGAATGTGGGAAATGATCCTCTGGAAATGATAACTGTAGCAATTAAAAATGGTGCTGAAATTTTAAAAGAAATTTCTAAAACAAATAAAAGTCAATTTGGACTAGATAAGATTTGTTTGTCAGTTGAGTGCGGTTTATCTGACCCAACTTCTGGTTTATTTGCAAATCCTCTCATAGGGAATATTGCAGATAGAATTGTTAGCAGTGGCGGTATTGTTATTATGGGTGAAACCCTAGAATGGTTAGGTGTTGAAAATGATCTTGCTAAAAGAGCAGTTTCTTCTGATGTAGGAACTCAGATAAAAAAAAGTGTTTTAAGGAGGGAAAAATTAGCAATTGATAATGGTATAAATTTACTAGGAATAAATCCTAATAAAAAAAATATTGAAGATGGATTATCAACTATAGAGGAAAAAGCAATAGGCTCCTCAACTAAGTCAGGTAAATCAAAAATTGAGGGAATTTTAGAATATGGACAAAGTCCAACAAACCCTGGACTTTGGTTGATGGATGCGCCCAGCTATACCCCTGAGTCACTTACTGGATTTTCTTCTGCTGGATCTCAAATTTGTATATTTTCAACAGGAAGTGGAAATTGTTATTCTAGTGATTTAATGCCAACAATTAGAATAACTGCAAATCCAGAAACTGCATCACGCCTTGGTCATCAAATTGATCATAATTGCTCTGATTTAATAAGTAATGGAGATTTTATAAAAGCAGAAAATAAACTTTTAGAAGAGCTTGTTTCTGTTTTAAACGGCAAACTTTGTTATGGTGAAATAGTTGGTGATGGTGGTGAAACTATATCAAGATTTGGTGAAGCGTTATGAAATATTTAGCTTTATGTTTATCAAATAAGGATAATGTAGCTAATACGCTTGATATTATATCTGTAGGTCAAAAAGTAGAAATTAAAAATAAAAAAACAATTACTGCTAAAACCAAAATACCAAAATATCATAAAATAGCACTTAATCATATACCAAGTGGATCATCAATTATTAAAAATGGAATTTGCATAGGCACAGCTATAACAGAAATTGATTTAGGTGCGCATGTTCATGTGCATAATATTGTAAGTAATAGAGCTGTGTTCAAAGTGGAAAGTTAAATATGTTACCTCGTACTTTATTAAAAGGCAAAAATTTTAGAGATAAGCTTTATTCAGATAAGTATTTATCAGGTGTTTGGTCAACTTTAGGTTCCGAAAATATTGCGCACATAATGGCAAGCTCAGGTCTAGATTTTATCCTCATAGACTTGGAGCACGGTTTAGGTGGTTTTGATACAGTCTCAAAACAAGTTCTTTCAGTCTTAAGTCTAGATACAGCGGTTGTAGTACGCTTGCCAGATCACTCAGAAAGTTCAATAAAAAGAATTCTTGATGCTGGAGCAAATGCAATTTTGGTGCCTCAGGTAAATAATTTTAATCAAGTTCAAGATATTATTAATTATTCTCTATTTGCACCTGAGGGTAGGAGAGGGGTAGCTGTTGGTCAAATTCCTGCCTCAGATTTTGGATATAAACCAGAGTATTATTTTGCTAATGCAAATAAATGTTTATCAATTTTTATACAGATTGAAACTTTAGAAGGAGTTAAAAATCTTGATGAAATAATTGAATCTAAAATTGATGGCATATTTGTTGGACCCAATGATTTATCAGCGTCCATGAATCTTTTTAGGCAATATGAAAATCCAGATTTCTTGAATACTTTCTCTGAAATAAGGGACAAAACTTTGAATTCAGGGAAGTTATTTGGCAGTTTGCCCTTTGATGGGCAAGATTTAGAAACCTTATTTAAAAGTGGTGCTTCTTTAGTGCCAAATGGTTCAGATCATATGTTTTTAAAAAATTCGTCACAAAACTTAATTAAAAAAATTTTGGATATGTAGTTAAATAGGAAATTTGTTGTAATGAAATTTACAAATATAGAAATTAGAGCTTGTAAACATACACCGGATACAGACCTTACCTTGAAGGATGGACGTCCAATGAGTTTTGAATTTTTGGTATTAAAATTTGAAACTGACGAAGGTTTATCATGTGAAACATTTGGTTTCGCTGGCAGAAGTTCGCTTGCAATTGGAGAGGTTTCGTCTCAAATGATAAAGCCGTTCTTTATTGGCCGAGATACAAGATATAGGGAAAAAAATTGGCATGATTTTAGAAAATATAATAGAGCCTGGAATTTATCTCAGAATTATTGTTTTGCGCCATATGATATAGCTTCTTGGTTGGTTCAATCTATCTCAGCAAATTTACCACTATATCAATTTATTGGTGCAATGAGAGACAGTATTCCTATTTATGGAAGTTCAATGACGTTAAAGACTGCAGATGATTATGCTAAAGAAGCTTTAGATCTGAAAAAAAGAGGTTGGGCAGCTTATAAACTTCACCCGCCACTAGACTATGAAATAACAATTGAAGCACATAAAGCATGTCGGGAAGCGGTTGGTAGTAATTTTCGTCTAATGAGTGATCCTGTTAATAATTTTAGCTACAATCAAAATTTACATTTTGGAAAATTATTAGAGGATTTGGATTATTATTGGTTAGAAGAGCCGATGTATGATGAATTTCACGGATCTTTAAAATCATTAAAAGAAAAATTAAAAATTCCAATTGTTGGGGGTGAAACAGCAGAAAACCATCCTGAAGGAGTTGCCCATCTTATAAGTGATCGTGCTGTTGATATTGTGCGTGGTGATATTAGCTGGTCAGGTGGAATAACAGGTTTACTCAAAACTGCTCATTTGGCAGAAGCTCACGGAATGAATTGTGAAATACATACTGCAATTTATCATCCTTTAGAATTAGTAAATCTTCATTGTGCATCAGCAATCAAAAATACTGAATTTTTTGAGGTTTTATTGCCTGAACATCTTTTTAATATAGGTTTAAAAGAAAAGATTAATATTAAGGATGGGCATGCTTATGTTCCAAAAAACAAACCTGGCTTGGGAATAGATCTCGATTGGGATTTTATAGATAACTCAACACTAAAAGTTTTTGACAAATAGATTTAATTTTATGAAAAACAAAGTATTTAACGAAGATAAACAAAAACTGACCAATCAAATAATTATATATATTGTTTTGAGTATTTTCGTATTGATACTTGCTTTTCCTTTAATTTGGATGCTTTCAGTCTCATTGAAGCCAACAGTAGAAACATTTTCATTGCCACCAAAATTAATTCCTTCATCAATTTATTTTGATGGATACATAAAAATTTTGAATAATGATCAATACAGAAGATTTCTATTAAATAGTTATTTACTCGGCTTGGTAGTTACAGGTTTGTCTGTTTTAATTGGAACATTAGCTGCGTATGGATTTTCTCGATATAAATTTTTTGGTGATAGAATAGCGAAGTTATTTGTAATTACTACACAGATGGTTCCTACAATAACTCTTTTAATTCCACTTTTTGGAGTAATTGTTTGGCTTAAATTATATGACTCTATGTGGGGATTAATTTTAACTTATTTAACTTTTTCTCTTCCTTACGCTGTTATAATGATGAATGGCTACTTAGATACAATACCCAAAGATTTCGATGAAGCTGCAACAATTGACGGTTGTACTCCTATAGGTGTTTTGTTTAAAGTACTCCTGCCTGTTGCTGCTCCAGGAATTATTTCTACTGCTGTTTATACTTTTTTATTAGCTTGGAATGAATTTTTATTCGCCCTTGCTCTAACCAGATCAATTGAAATGCGAACTGTGCCAGTTGGGATTTCAATGATGGTAGGTGAATTTGGATTAAAATGGGATGAGATGATGGCATTTTCTGTAATTGGTTCTCTACCAGTTTTAATTCTTTTCATGTCAGTACAGAGATTTGTGATTTCAGGTCTTTCTGCTGGAGGAGTAAAGGGATAGTGACAGTTTCAAAGAAAATAGTCATGGAGGTTAAAATGTAGTCTTCAAGTTATTAATAATAAAAAAGTTTTGTAAATATAAAATCAATAAAATTTAATTTAGATTAATGGAGAAAACTTATGAATTTTAAAAGAATTTTTACTTTAATATTTGCCTTTAGTTTTGCTTGGACAATTAATGCGAGTGCAAAAACTGAAATAGAATGGTTGCAATGGTTTGCAGCGGAAAATACTCGAGATTTTTATGAGGGCCTAGTAGATGAATTTGAAGCAGCTAACCCAGGAATATCAGTTAAACTAGTTACTCAACCTTTTGGTAAAGTTAGAGAGAGTATTGTTACTGATAGTGCAATTGGCGTAGGCTCCGATGTTTTAGGTCTTAATATGCCTTGGACTACTGGTTTTTTGAAATCAGATATTTTAGAGCCACTTGATGCTTATATGTCAAAAGGGTCTAACTCTTTTAAAACTGAAAATCTAGTTCAAGCACCAATTGGAAAAATTAATGGAAAAACATGGATGGTTCCATTAAATGCTTTTCCATTTGTAATGCATGTAAACATGGATCTTGTAAAAAAAGCAGGATTTTCAAAGCCACCTTCAAGCTGGTCTGAATTAAAAGAGCAAGCAGTTGCAATCTCTAATTTGGGTGATGGTATTTCAGGCATAGGAATGCCTTTGAGCTCGCAGCCGCCGTCTAATGGACCTATTTTAACATTTTTACCTCTACTATATTCAAATGGGGGAAGAATAATGGATGGTACAAGTCCTAATTTTGACAATGCTAAAGTTGTTGAAACATTAAATTTTATCAATGACCTCAAAACTTCTGGAGCTATGGCTCCTGGTTTCGCATCGAGAACAGGTGGAGTAGATCTGGAAGAGTTTATTGCTGGAAGGTCAGGTTTCCTTATTTCTCCTGGAGTTCATGCAAGTGCCGTTGCTACTAGAAACCCAGATTTAAATTATGATCTTGTAAGGGTGCCTACAAATGGTGTTAATGCTTATAGAGTTCATGGTTGGGAACTTGGGATTGCCTCAAAAAGCAAGCATAAGGAAGAGGCTTGGAAATTTATCGATTTCCTTCTTAGTAAAGAAGTAAATGCTAAAGTTGCAAAAGCTTCAAGAGCTTTACCAGGTAATCTTGACTCCTTAGACTTAGTAAGTGGAGGAGCAACACCAGTAATGAAAACTCAAATGAATATTTTATCTGGTGATGAACCTGTAGAAGAACTTAGACAAGCTCCGAGTGCAGTTGCAAGTTGGTCAATTATGACTGAGGAGATGCAATCTATGCTCAATGGAGATCAATCAGCAAAAGAAGCTGCTTCTAAAGTTCAGTCTAGATGGTTAGATTTGATTAGTTAAACTGATATTGAGGTCGGCATCAGCCGACCTCAAATACACATATGCAGAGAATTTTAAAGAATATTAGCAATGAAAGTATACCATACTTATTTTTGTTGCCTTGCTTATTAATTTTAGGATCACTTCTTTCGGTCCCACTATATAAGGTAGTTGAGTATTCCTTATATGATAATGTTATTGTGCAAAAAAATCCTTCATTTGTTGGTTTGCAAAATTATCAGGAAATTTTAGGTGATGTTGCTTTTTGGAAAGCAACATTAAACACTATTATTTTTACAGTAGGATCTGTAATAGGTCATCTAATAATCGGAACAGGTTTAGCACTTCTTGTTAATACAGATATTAACCCGAAAGCCAGAACTTTATTTCGTTCTTTACTTATTCTTCCATGGATTTTTACCGCTGTTGTTGTTGCAGTTAATTGGCAACTATTATTAAATCCCTTCGGTATAATAAATTATGGTTTAGATAAAATGGGTTTAATTAATGAACCTTTGGATTGGCTTGGAGATCCATCTTTAGCTATGTGGTCACTTTTGATAATATCTACATGGAGAGGCTACCCTTTTATAATGGTGAGTTTTTTAAGTGGATTACAATCAATTCCAAAGGAATTATACGAGGCTGCTGAAATTGATGGAGCAGGGTTTTTTGGCAAATTTTGGCATGTAACAATACCTCAGCTTAAACCTGTAATATATGGAGTTGCATTATTAGATCTGATATGGACTTTCCAGCTTTTCCCACTGGTCTGGCTTACAACTGGAGGTGGTCCAGGGAGAACAACTGAAGTTTTATCAACCATGACATTTAGATATGCATTTGTAAATTTTGAATTTAGCCAAGCATCAACAGTTGCAGTTTCAATTCTTATTATTAGTGCAGCGTTTACAATTTTTTATTTAAGAAATGAAAAAAGTAAAATTTAGGGAGTGTTGAATGTCAAAAATAGATATTAAAAATCTTGTTAAATATTTTGGCACACAAAAAATTCTTCATGGTATTGATATTTCAATTTCCAAGGGTGAGTTTTGTGTTTTAGTAGGTCCTTCTGGATGTGGTAAATCAACTACACTTAGAATGGTTGCGGGCTTAGAAACGATTTCCGGTGGTGAAATTATAATCGGTGATAGAATCGTAAATGGTCTGAAGCCAAGAGAAAGAGGCATTGCTATGGTCTTCCAAAATTATGCTTTGTATCCTGCTAAGACTGTATATAACAACATGGCATTTTCACTTCAGCTATCAAGAATTAACAAAAATATAATAGATCAAAAAGTTAGAGAGGTAGCAAAAATATTAGATATTTCAGATCTATTAGACAGGAAGCCAGCAACTTTGTCTGGTGGCCAACGTCAAAGAGTTGCAATGGGAAGAGCAATTGTGAGAGATCCGGAAGTATTTTTATTTGATGAGCCTCTTTCAAACTTGGATGCTCAATTAAGAGGGCAAATGCGAGCAGAAATAAAGCTCTTGCATCAAAGATTAAAGAATACCGTTATTTATGTGACACATGATCAAGTTGAAGCTATGACACTTGCTGATAAAATTGTTATTATGAAAGATGGTAGAATAGAGCAACAAGGCACCCCAGATGATGTTTTTCATAATCCCCAAACTTTGTTTGTTGCAAGTTTTATGGGCAGTCCACCTATGAATTTAATAAATGCAGTAATTTTTAAGGATGGAATTAAAATTAAAAATTCAGAAATAAATTTTAAAAAATCATCCAATATTAAAATGGATAAAAATGTTATTTTTGGAATTAGAGCTGATGATATTAGACTTTCTGATGAAGATAGTTCGGGAACGCCCGTAAAAGGATTTGTAAATTTAGTAGAACAATTAGGGACTGAAAACTTAGCTCATTTTAATCTTGGCGAAAATAATTTTATTGCTAAAACAAATGCTCGGGCAAAATTAAAATTGAATACAGAATATTCTTTTAATTTTAATATGAGACATGCCTATTTTTTTGATCCTGAAACAGGAGCAAGGATTAATTAATGAATACAATAGGTATTGGATTTGCTTTGCTTGGCACCTCAAATACTAAATTTATTTCAGACAAAGAAGCTATTAATATCTTTAATTATATTAAAGTGGCAGGAATAAATCGTTTTGATACAGCTCCATTATATGGAGGGGGACTGTCAGAAGAAAGACTAGGAATTTTAATTAAAAGTATTGATAGAAAAGATTTTACACTATCAACTAAAGTCGGGAGATATAGACCTTATTCTGAACCAATTAAAGATCCAAAAAATAATGCATCAGACTGGTATGATTACTCATCAGAAACAACTGAAAAGTCAATCTATAAGAGTTTAGAAAGACTAAATACAGACTATTTAGATATCGTGTATATCCACGATTGCGACAACTATATTGATGAAGCTATAAAATACTGTCTTCCAGTTTTGCATAAGTTAAAAAGCCAAGGAATAATTAAAAGAATAGGTTGTGGAAGTAATGTTGCAATCACTCATGAGAACTTTTTAGATAAAACAGAAATTGATATTTTGATGGTCGCAGGAAGATATACATTGCTTGATCAATCAGCAAGCAACTCTTTGTTTTCAAAAGCAATTGAAAAATCTGTTGAAGTGGAATTAGCATCTCCTTTCAATTCTGGGGTACTTGCCTCAGGTGCAAAAGATAAAAAAGCTAGATTTGATTATTTGCCAGTAACTGAAGAAGTCTTTGAAAAAGTAAAGAGAATTGAAAAAATTTGTAATTCTTATAACGTAAGTATTAAATGTGCTGCATTAAACTATAGTTTATCTCATCCAGCTGTGAAAAGATTAATTTTAGGATTAGTAGACCCAGATGGATTGCATTCAAATATTAGTGATTTAGATGTCAAAATTCCAAATAATTTATGGCAAGATTTATCAGAACTAGGTATTCAAAATCCATTAGGAGGTAATTAATTTGTCAAGATCAATAGACTCACATGTGCATATTTGGGATCGTTCAAGAAATGAAATTTTTATAGCTGAAAATCAACATCCATCGCTTAAAGGCAAGTCTTTTCTACCAAGTGATCTGCAAACAATTTTAAAAGATACATTGTGCAAGCAAGCAGTACTAGTGCATGGACCGGCAACTATAGAACATACCAAATTTTGTATAGATCTCTGCAATAAACATGATTTTATAAAATCTGTAATTGGTTGGGTTGATTTAGAGAGTGACCATTGTATAGAGCAATATAAAGAATTCAATACTGAAAATAATTTTAAGGGAATTAGGTTAACACCATTATTATACTCAAATCCCGAGGCTTATATTACCTCAAATAATGCTAAAGCTTTAGCTGATGAAATTGCTAAAGAAGGGAAGATACTTGAAATACTTGTGACAACAAAATTAATTAATAATTTAATTAGCTTGCTTGAGGAAGTTTCAAATGTAAAAGTTGTCTTAGGTCACTTTGGCTTACCTGAGAGTGTTGGAGATGACTTTGATTATTGGGAGAATGTAATTAAAAAATTATCTTCTTTCCCTAATGTATATGTTAAAGTTTCGGGCTTAAGTTTACAAAATAACTTTCAAGAAGATTTAAATAAAGCTATCCAATATTTTAATGTTATAGAAAACTCATTCGGTTTTGAAAAAATGCTCTATTCTAGCAATTGGCCTGTTTGTACTGCCTTTTCAACACCTAGATATTGGAAAGAAATATTAGATAAAATTTTTAAAATGAAAAAAATTAAAGACTCAAATATCGAAAAAATAATGATGAAAAATGCAGATTTATTATATTAAATATT
>CAZOIZ010000030.1:0-10235 GCA_964580005.1 uncultured Rhodobacterales bacterium | reverse complement strand
CAATCAGTCTAGATATAGCGCTGCAGTTTTCACCCATATTCCAAAAAGCTCCATTCACTATATGTTCCGCTATAAGGTCCAGGTTTTCTGCATCATTAAAAACAACGGCTGGGTTTTTACCGCCACATTCCAAAACGGTTTTCTTTAAATTACTTTCCGAGGAGTACTTTAGAAAAAGTCGTCCTGTTTCTGTTGAGCCAGTAAAACTAACCATATCAACATCTGCATGGCGCCCAAGTTTTTCACCAACTATCGACCCAGCACCTGGTAGCACCTGTAAAACTCCTCGAGGAATTCCTGCTTCAGCTGCGAGCTCGGCAACTCTTAGTGCCGTGAGAGAGGTTTGCTCAGCAGGCTTTACAATAACCGAACACCCAGAAGCCAGAGCGGGACCTATTTTCCAGGCAAGCATCAATAATGGAAAGTTCCACGGAAGAATTGCTGCAACTACACCTATTGGCTCTCTCAGTATAATAGATAAAGCATCGTCACCACTGGGAGCTGTTTTGTCATAAATTTTATCTATTAACTCAGCATGCCACTTTATGGTATGGATTGCTTCCGGCAAATCGATTTGAACACAATCTCTTATTGGTTTTCCACTCTCTAGGCTCTCCATTACTGCAAGTTCTTTTCGATTTCGTGTTAACAACTTGCATAACTTAATTAGTATGTCTTTTCGTTCGGAAGGATGGAGGCGACACCATCGCCCTTGATCAAATGCCTCTCTTGCTTTTCCAACTGCAAGATCCACATCTTCATCGCTAGCAGTAGTAATACTTGTTATTTCCTTGCCCGTGGAGGGGTTAAGAGTAGGCATCAGTGCTCCTGAACCCTTATGATACTTGCCATCAATAAATGGGCTTTGCGGAAAATCTAATGATGCTCCAAGACTTTTATATTCATCATGTGTCAAAAGCTCACTCATAACTATCTCCCCATTATTCTATCAATCGTAACATTCATTGTATTTACCACTTGTTCGAAAACACGCTTTTCATCTTTATTGAGAGGCTGTAAGGGCTTCCGAGGAGGCCCGGCATTAATCCCTCTTAAATTCAGCCCATACTTAATGCATTGAACAAACTTTCCGCCTTGCTCCAGAACCCGCATCAGAGGAAGCATGGCTGACATTATAGCTCTTCCTTTAGTAAAATCCCCTTCAATCACACATGTTTTATAAAGAGCTAAATGGGCTTCAGGTGCAAAATTGGAACCAGCGCATACCCAGCTTTTCGCACCCCATGCAAAGAACTCTAATGCCTGATCATCCATTCCACAGCTTAAAGATATGTGAGGATAGTCTCGTGCCAACATATGTAATCGGTCTGGATCTCCTGAGCTTTCTTTTATTGCACAAAAGTTTTTTGAGCGACCTAATCGGTCAAGTGTCTCTTCATCCATATTAACGCTCATTCGCCCTGGATAATTGTATAGTATTACAGGTAAATTTGCTTCTCTATCGATTGCTAAGGCATGCAGTGCAATCTCTCGTCCAGTTGGATAAGCATACGGTGGTGTAGCAATCATAATTGCATCAGCTCCAGCAATTCTTGCTTGCTTAGCATATTCGATACTGTCTTCTGTACGAATAGCACCGGTTCCAACAATCATAGGTAAACGACCTTTAAGAAAATCTTTTACTCTATTCATTAAGAACACACGTTCTTTCATGCTCATGGCGTAATATTCACCCGTAGTACCAGCTACGATTATTCCGTGAATGCCTGCATTCACTAAAAAGTCAATGGCTGATCCCATAGCATCGGAATTAAGTGTAAAATCGCTTTTGAATGGAGCTATTAAAGGTGTGTATATACCCTCAAACTGCATAGTCAAATTTTTTCAGATAGGAGAATTTTCGTTGGCTGGTTCTTTGTATTGAAGAGCAAAAAAAGTTCATGAATACACTCCATTTTTATTTATTGTGTATTCAGTTATCAAGCGTGTCAATGATAGAAAAGAGTAGAAGGGAACCTAAAATACGCGCCTTCTACTCTTCTATTATTAAAAATTAATAAATAACTGTTAGTTGAAAGATACCCACAATTATAAACATACCAGCGAATATTAACTTCAGTGCTGAAATTGGAACGGATTTTATTTCTTGTCCGTAGGCAGTTTTGGCCATCTTATCATCCATTTCGTCAACTATGAATTTCAAGTTTGTCATAATTCTAATTATTCCAAATGCCCCAAGAAGTGTTGGTATCACCACTGAAGCGGCTACCATGTGTTCTTTTCCGGATAGATCTCCAAAAACTATAGTGAGCATAGTTGCTACTTGTGCCATTGTAGTAAGGACAGCCACTATTTGGAAATTGTAAAAAGTACTGATTTGTAATGAAGCTCTTATATTTTGATCCATGTCAAAGTCCCCCTTGTTAAAATTAGTAGAATGTTAAACCAATTTCATTTAGTTCAAAAGGAAAACTTTAATTAATGAAAAGACTTCAAAAGATTTACTATCTCTTTAAAAACTTTTTTTCCTAAAGGGCTTTGATCGCGGCATCTTATGAAGCCATGAATTAAGGATTGCGCTTCTTTGTGAAAGACGGGCACACCGTCATCTATGAGTTTTTTAGCTAGTTTTTTACCCTCTGTAGCCAAGGGATCTAATTCTGCATTTAACAGTATCGTTTTTGGCATTCCGGTAAAACTCTTTTCTAAAATTGGAAATGCTAAAGGATTTAAATAGTCCTCCGGTCCGTTTAGGTACGTATCAAAAAACCACAGCATCATCTTTTTGGTGAGAAAAGGCGCTTCTGAATGCTTTAAGTAAGAGTAGCTATCAAAGTCTTTATCGATACATGGATAGATTAGAAATTGATATAGAGGCTGAGGCCCACCATTTTTCATAAGGAGAATATTGGTCGATAAGGCTAGATTTCCACCTGCGGAGTCTCCTCCAATTGAGAGTCGATTTTTATCAATTTTGAAAATATCAGAATTTTGAAAAACTTCATTGAAGATTTCGTAGCATTGATACAGCGCCGTTGGAAATTTGTTTTCTGGTGACAAGCCATAATCAAGAGAAATTACTTGGCACTCGCCATCTAAAGCTATGTCGACACACACGCGATCATGAGAGTCAAGATCTCCAATAATCCAACCGCCTCCATGCATATAAATTAAACAAGGAAGTTGTTTATCATTACCTTTGGGACGGTATATTCTTGAGTTCACACGTCCATTTTCAGTTTTAAATAGGTGCTCTTGAACATCTAATGTTGAAGGTCTTTTAAGAGAAGTCATTGCGACTTTCTTCTTCATCGACTCTCTAAATGCTTGCGGAGTGAAATTGTACGGCATGTTATCCTTTTTTGGCGCCATAGATTCAACAAAATTATTTAGTGAGGGATCCATATTTGGGTAAACCATTTATATCGACCTTTCTATCGCAATAATTTTAATGACTTCATCCTTTTAAAAAGTTAGCCTTAAATAATGGGTTTTACAAGCGGTGGTTGATATGAGACTTGAAAGAGGAGGCCCCATACAAACCTTTTATATAGGCAACAAAAAAATGCCTGTAGTTGAGAGGGGAGAAGGTGTGTATCTCTACGACGAAGAGGGAAACAGGTATTTTGATGCCTCTTCAGGTCCTGTTACCTGCAATATTGGGCATGCAAATCCAAAAGTATTAGAAGCTATTAAAGATCAATCTGAAAAAGTTTGTTTTGCAAGCCATGCTTTTTTTGAAAATAGACCTAATAGAGATTTGGCAAAAAGCCTAGTGAATTTAACGGACAATAAGTATGATCAAGCGTTCTTTGTATCGGGGGGTTCCGAGGCAATCGAGGCAGCATTTAAGCTCGCAAGACAATACGCACTTGCCTGTGGGAAAATAAAAAAGCATAAAATAATATCTAGAGCACCAAGTTATCATGGTTCGACAATGGGTGCATTTTCAGTGTCGGATGACATTGAAATGAAGGAAAACTTTCAAAGTTTGACAAAAATATCTGTTAAAGTTCCTGCACCATTGTCTTATAGAATGCCTGATAATTTTGATGTATCATCCTATGCAAAATTTTGTTTAGATGAACTTGAAAGAACCATAGTTAATGAGGACCCGGAAGAGGTGTTAGCTTTTATATTGGAGCCTGTGGGAGGGCTTTCTACTGGGGCACTCGTAGCACCTGATTTTTACTACAAAGAAGTTAGAGATATTTGTGAGCAGTATGGGGTACTTTTGATTTACGACGAGGTAATGAGTGGCGCCGGTCGAACGGGACAATTTCTTGCTGCTGATCATTGGAAGGGATCGGACCCAGACCTAGTCATATTAGCAAAAGGCCTGTGTGCTGGTTATTCACCACTGGGCGCTTTATTGGCTCCTAATAGGATAGTTGAACCAGTTGTGTCTTCTGGTGGATTTTTGCATGGACACACTTATGCTTCAAATCCTTTATCTTGCGCGATTGCCAATGCCGTTCTTAACGAGGTTATTGAACATAACCTCACAGAAAATGCTCGAGTTGTAGGTGACTATCTTAAAAAGGGTCTAGAGAATTTAGCGACGCAATTATCAATTATTGGTGATGTTAGAGGCAAAGGACTGCTGCTGGCTGTAGAAATTGTTCGAGATAAAGCAACCAAGTCTATGTTCAGTATAGATCAAAGAGCCATTTATCGAATAAGCGAGCTAGGAATTAAAAATGGAATTCTTCTCTATACTCGAAAAACGTCAAATGGTGAAAATGGTGAGTGGCTTATGATTGCACCTCCACTAATTTCAACCACTGATCATTGCGATGAGTTTTTATCTAAACTTAATTTAACACTAAAGGATTTTCAAAAGGAGCAGGGAATGATATAGACCTTACTTCTTTTAATTGGGAGAGTTAGTCTTCAATCTTTCCATAATTTTTTCTCTTTGAACTTCTGTCATTATTACCCATTCTCTGATCTCATCTTGGGTTCTGCCGCACCCTATGCAAACTCCATCTTCAAGAGTACATATTTTCACGCAGGGACTTTTGATATCTTGCCAACGAGTTCTATTTCTCTGTCCTCTTCTTACCATTTAACTTAGATCTGTACTTTTTATTGATAAAAGCTCTTAAAGCCAGCTATTGCTTTATCAAGACTTTCGTCTGAAATATCTCGATGTAAGACCATCCGTATCGACGGGTTTTGATCACCTATTTTTACACTATATTTTTCCAAATGTAACCGAAGTTTTTCGGTTTGGCCATCTTTGGGTGTGAAAAATACCATATTTGTACCGTTATCAACTTGCCCTACATCCATTACTCTCAGTTCATTGGCGAAAAACTCTGCTCTCTTATGATCTTCAACAAGTCTAGATACATTGTTATCTAGAGCATAATGCCCCGCTGCAGCTACAATACCAACCTGTCTCATTGATCCTCCAAGAATTTTTCTGTTTCTTCTCGCTTTTCGAATAAATTCTGATGAACCAACTAGTACAGTGCCAAGGGGTGTACCAAGGCCTTTTGAAAGGCATACCGAGACACTATCTGCACAATTTGCCAGTTCTTCAGGTTTACAGTTCAATGCTGTTATCGCATTGAAAAAACGTGCCCCGTCAAGATGGATGCTGAGATTATTTTTCCTTGCGGTTTTAGAAACATGTTGCATTTTTTTTAAAGATATAGCTTTGCCACCAACAGTATTTTCGAGGCATAATAATCGACTGGATGCATGATGTGGATCGTCTTCTTTAATTGCGCCTTTAACAGATGCTGGTGATATCGACCCATCGTTTTCTGTTTCAACTGGCCATAAAGATATTCCTGCTAACACTGAAGCACCTGAAGCTTCGTCCCAGTATACATGATAGTTTTTGCCAACAATTATCTCTTCGCCCCTACCACAATGAGCCATTACAGCTGATAAGTTACTTTGGGTACCTGAAGGGAAAAAAGCTCCGTCTTCTTTTCCTAAAAGTAATGCTAATCGTTTTTCTAATAAATTTACGGTTGGATCCTCGCCGTACACGTCGTCACCAACCACAGCATTTGCCATTGCTTTTCTCATACCCTCATCAGGAGAAGTAAAGGTATCACTTCTAAGATCACACTCCCATGCTTGATTTCTTATCGCGTTATGCTTATTCAAATGTATATCTCTTTAGTTAGTCTAAGAATCCCGAGGATGATTAATGCCGTCAAAGTTTTTTATAACTCCTTTATAATCTGCGATATTGACACCATCAATGCAAGCAACATTTACACAAATTCTATTGGGGTTATTTCTACTTTTATGATGTGTATGTGTACCACATATTATACAAAAAAAATGTGGAGCTTCCGTGGTATTGAATACATATTCAGTAACAGACTCAAACCCTTCGACCACTGTTACTTTATCTTTCGGTATACATAGCATCCCAAATCCTTTGCTTTTGCTACAGATTGAGCAATTACATCTTATAATCTCTGAAATAGGTTTATCCGAAATGATAGCTAATCTTATAGATCCGCAGTGACAGGAAGCTTTCAGTTTTTTAAATTTATCGGTCATTCAGTATTCCTTCCATTAGTATAAACAATAATGGAAATTAAACAATGAATGTGGATGACTCAGTCTAACCAGTTTTAAAATTCAACAAATTATCGGGCTAATTTATTTCTTTGGCTTTCTCCACCCTGATGCCTGAGCATCTTTTTCAGAACAAAACCATCTTTCGCCCTTTGAAGTTGAGATTTTTGTTTTGAGATAATTTTTTGAGTTTGGAACGTGATAAATTTTCTCTCCATTTGAAGAAATATTTCCTTTTATTTTACAATCGACATTTTGTGCTTCGTAAATCCGCACCCCTCTACGCCAATCCCAAGGTTTTACAAATTCACCCTCCCAAATACCAATTTTTTTTTGGGATGCTAATTTTTCATTGAGAATGTAATCTTTCGAATATTTTCTGTATGCTAGAGCCCAACCATTTGCTACCAAATTTTTATTTAAGTTTTCATCTTCAATATAGCATACACCTATTGATCTACCATAGCGATCCTTAGAGGATATCTTGCATTGGAATGAGGGAGGAGAAACATCTTTCAATAAATTTCTCAAATATTCAGTTGCTATTTTTCCGCATGGCCAAGCTTTTTTCTTTACGTAACAAGATTGCTCTTTCTCTGGTGCATCTATTCCATAAAGGCGAATTTTTTCGTTGTTAAAAATAATTGTATCAGCATCAACAACCTTTATTTGGCCAAAAGCGATAGCAACCAAAAAAAAATAACTGAGAATGCCACTTGCACTGTAAAGAAAAAAAATATACGTCCAGCTTTTTTTTACCATGATTATTAATTAAACCTGATTTAAAAAATCATCACATTAAAATTTGAAATAAAAGACGCTATGATTTTTTAAATTTTATTATTCTGAAAATATAATCTACTGTGTTTTTATTACAAATATGGAACAAAATAATCTATGACCAAGAGCTGCGCTGAAGCAACTATCGAGCTTCTATCAAAGTATGGAGTAACAACTATTTTTGGAATACCTGGGGTCCATACTCTAGATTTCTGCCGTGCTTTAACGGATAGCGCAGATGATCCAAATAAAATAAGGCATGTTCAGGCTAGAAATGAGCAGGGGGCTGGATTTATGGCAGAAGGTTGGGCAAGAGCTACTGGTGATGTTGGTGTAGCACTAGTTATATCTGGCCCAGGCGTAACGAATGCATCCACCGCATTGGGTCAGTGCTATGCTGACTCTCTACCTTTGCTTTTGATTTCAGCAGAACCTAAAAGTGAAAGCCTAGGAAAGGGGCAGGGTGTTTTACATGAAATAACAGAACAAAAAAAGGTTACAGAACCTCTTACAGCTTTTTCAGAAACCGTAAAAACGCCTAATGATGTGCCAATATTATTAGAGCGAGCATTTACAATTTTTCGAAGTAAAAGACCTAGACCTGTTCATATCTCTATACCAATCGATATTCAGGCACAACCAGTTAATTTCAATTGGGAACCAATGCAAACCCCACCTTGTTCAAAGGTCAGTGAATACGGTTTATTGAAAGCGATAAGTCTAATAAATGAGAGCAAAAAAATTGTATGTATACTGGGCGGAGGGTCCTGTGACGCTGGAGAGGAAGTTAGACAATTGGTGGATAATCTTGGACCGGTGGTGATTACCACTACAGCTGGGAAGGGAGTGATAGATGACAATCATCCGCTAGTGATTTCAGGAGGTACGGTTAGGGCCGAGGCTAGAGAATATCTATCAAAAGCTGATTTAATCTTAGCTGTAGGCACTGAAATGGCGGAAACAGATAACTATGTTGGAAAATACACAATAAATGGAAAAATAATAAGAGTAGATATAGATAATAAAAAGATAAATGATAATTATCAGGCAACTGTAGGACTTGTAGGCGATGCTAAAGAAACAATTCAGAAGCTAAACGCCAAACTAAATAACTCTGTCTCTATCGAGCAGCTAGAAAGCGCAAAGAACGATGTTATTGATATAAAAAGACAGGTAGACGCAAATCTAACAAAAAGCGAGAAAAGACATAAAAAATTTTTAACAATATTACGAACAATTGCTCCATCAGAAACAATATTTTCGACGGACGCCTGTCAATTGTCTTACACTGGTGTTTTTGATTTTAATATTCCTGAAGCAAGAAAGTGGCTTCATCCAGTTGGGTTTTGTGCACTTGGCAACGCTCTGCCTAACGCGATAGGAGCAAAGATGGCATTACCCATGATGCCAGTTTCTGTTTTGGTTGGAGATGGCGGATTTATGTTTTCTATGCCAGAGCTCCTCACTGCAAAAGAACAAAACTTATCTTTACCTGTTATTATTTGGGAGAATGGGGGTTATAAACAGATACGAGATGATATGAGGAAAATGAACATTGATCAGGTAGGGGTAAAGGGACTTAATCCTGACTTTATTGAGCTTGCAAAGTCCTGTCACTGCCAAGCTGTTTATGCTAACAGTGCCGAGCTTTTTATAAAAACATTTAAAAAGGCGTTATCAACCATTGGCCCAACGATAATCCTTGTAAAAGAAAATGATGATTGGTTGGACTAAGGAATATAGTAATAAAATATCGCTTGGTGATCTGTAAAAAAGCAATCAATTATGAAGCGTGACGAGACCCCATGTATAGATATTTGTCAATTTTCCGGAAAAATGGCTGGTGCAGAGGTTGCGGTCGGACACGTGATGGATCAAGAAAATGGAAATCAATGAAGCCATGTGCCAAAATAGCGTGACTGAAAGACGTGAAAAGAAGGATTTCTATCATTAAACGCAAAAATTAATTATGCAAATTTTCTACTGTCTCATTAAAAAAAAATTTAAATTATGAACTCCTTTACAAGTGCTTGAATTTCAAATAAGCATTTAGGGAAATATAAGAGCACGAACGTTGTCAGGCAAAAATCTTTACATGAGCCAAAGCCATTTTTTAGATGGTAGGTCCCCTCCCCATATTTCCACTCTAGCTATCCTAGCTGGGGTTTCGGCTATGAATATGAGTATTTTCCTGCCTAGTTTACCGAGTATGGCGAAAGAGTTTGATGTAGATTACGGAACGATGCAAATCTTTATCTCGGGGTACTTTTTGTCACTAGCTTTCTTTCAACTAATTATCGGTCCTGTATCGGATAGGATTGGAAGAAAGCCAACGATGATAGCAGCATTTGTTTTATTTACTCTTTCAACCTTGATATGCGAAATAACAACAAATTTTTATTTGTTTTTGTTTTTTAGAATGCTGCAAGCGGGAGTAGCAGCAGGCTTTGTTTTGGGGCGAGCAATAATTAGAGACATTGTACCAATGGAGCACGCGGCTTCCATGATTGGCTATGTTACTATGGCTATGACAATAATGCCAATGTTAGCCCCAGCCGTAGGTGGAGTTTTAGAAGAACAATTAAACTGGCGTTACAGTTTGAGATTAATGTATTTCATGGGAGTTATTTCTCTATTATTGATTTGGTTTGATCAAAAAGAAACTCTCAATAAAAATGAGATATCTGAAGCAAAATTTCTTGAAGATTATAAGGAGCTATTTTTAAACAAAGATTTTTGGTTTTACGTAATTGTTATGGGATTTTCTGTTGGATCTTATTTCAGTTTTTTGACCGGAGCCCCGGTAATCTCAGCGGAATATTTTCAATTGGCACCATCTGTTCAAGGTTATTTATTTGCTATTCTCGGGCTAGGGTTTTTCTTAGGAAACTTTCTTACAGGTCGCTTTGCTATGAAAATAGGACCAAATAGCTTAATGCTTTGGG
>CAZOIZ010000029.1:0-10353 GCA_964580005.1 uncultured Rhodobacterales bacterium | reverse complement strand
AGATTTTTTGAATTGCTATGGTTCATTTGGGCATTGTCTTATGTCGTGGCGATACTATATCAATTTAAGAGCGTCCTATTAACTGCATTTTTTGGCGCCATTACTGTATCGTTGACTATGGGATCACTATTCATGATATTTGTATCACTTATGCAATATTTTTTAATTGGAAATGAGTCTAATGTTTGAAGTTTCCGAATTTAGGAAAGAGTTCCCGATACTTTCTAAAAAAGTCAATGGTAAGCCATTGGTTTATTTAGACAACGGAGCATCCTCACAAAAACCTATTTCAGTTATAGAAGCTGTTAAAAACTGTTATGAGAACGAGTATTCAAATGTTCATAGGGGGTTACATTTTTTGTCGAACCTTGCAACTGACAACTTTGAGGCAGTAAGAGGAAAAGTTAAGGATTTCTTAGGAGCTGCTTTTCCAGAGGAGATAGTATTTACATCTGGTTCTACTGAGGCATTGAATTTGATTTCATATGCATGGGCTTTTCAAAACCTTGGATCTGGTGACGAGATTATTCTCACGACGTTAGAGCATCATGCCAACATCGTCCCCTGGCATTTTTTAAGAGCTAGAAAAGGAGTAAAACTTATTTGGGTTGACCCAGACGAAAATGGCCAAATCTCATTTGATATGATCAACACCAAAATTTCGTCAAAAACAAAAATGGTATGCATAACCCATATGTCTAACGTCTTCGGTTCTATTATTGATGTTAAGAATGTATGCAAAGAGTTGAAGAAAAGGGGAATAGTGAGTGTAATAGACGGTTCTCAAGCTATCGTTCACTTAGAAGTCGATGTCAAAGCCATTGGGTGCGACTTTTACACATTTACAGGACATAAAATCTTTGGGCCAACTGGTACTGGAGTACTTTATGTTAATAAAAAAAGAGTATCTGAAATGGTACCATTTTTAGGGGGAGGGGAGATGATAAAAAATGTCTCAAAGGACGATGTCACATATAACCAGGCTCCGTTTTTATTTGAGGCCGGCACACCAGGGATTGCAGAAATAATTGGTCTTGGTGCAGCTATAGACTTTGTCCAGAGGCTAGATAGAAAATCAATTTTAGAGTATGAAAAGTCGGTATCGGAATATACAAGAACTGAGTTAGAAAAGCTGGATTGGTTGGTACGACATTGTTTTCATAAAGATAACCTTGCTATATTTTCTTTTTCTATGGAAGGAAGTGCGCATGCACATGACATAGCTACAATTTTAGATACAAATGGTGTAGCAGTTAGGTCTGGTCATCATTGTGCACAACCTTTAATGAACTTTATTGGAGTACCTGCTACTTGTAGATCAAGCCTGGCTCTGTACAATACTGCACAGGAAATCGATACACTTATTGAGTCGTTAAAAAAGTGTAAAAAACTATTTGGCTAAAGAAGGATTGATTATAATCTCTCCCTTCGATCCACCTAATATTACACCTCTAGTTCCAGATAAATATAAATACTTGCCATTTTTCCAGAGATTTGTTTGATCATCATAATGTCTTGATATCATATTGCCGCTTTGTCCAGAAGAAAGAATGAACATGTTTTTATTTGGTGAAGAAAAATCGATTATCATTTTAAATGAGCTAGACTTTGCTTCTCTATCTTTAGAGCGACCAATTAACGTGGTTGAATTTAAAGTATGAGTGTTTCCAGGTATCTCAGTCGATATTTCTAGTAAAAACTTTGGAATTAGAGTGCCGCCTATTGAGTAAGAAGGGTGCGTTATTCTTCTCTCGTCGCCCCATCTCCATTTGTCCACATCAGCTCCATAAGTGTCTTTTAATTTTCGAAGACTTTTTGTTAGTGATTTTTTAGACAATTCAGCACATGTTTCAATTTTATCAGAATGTTTTATATCACACCAAGTTCCAGCGTTTTCGTAATTTCTAAGTACTTTTTCTAAAAAGAGTGGGCTGATGGTGTTTAAAGAGAAAAAGTTAAAATTCAATTCATCTTCAAGAAGCATTTTTTTAAATGTTTCAACCCATGTTGAATAAATGAGTGGCTCAGGTGTGCCCGTCATCATATCACCATTCCAATTTGTTAGAAGGTCTAGGCTACGGGTCTTGATGTCATTGATGTCATCTGGATCATTATTGTCATACTGAAACCAAAGTTCTTTCCCCATGAGAGGTAACAAAGTACGAGCAGGTTCAGAAACAAAATCATTTTGCATTTCTTTAAAGCTCTCAGAACTATGAAACTCTCTACTATTCAGCATTTTTGTTGCTCTAAGAAGTCTTTGTTCATCTCCCCAGTTAAAACTTATATGATTTTCGGAGCCTTCTTTTAAGAAACTATTATTTGTGTTCAAAATGATACCATTTTTATGAGAGAGAGTATGTAGCTTATTTTCTTCCTTTAATTCTGGCAGCCATTGATTTAGTGTCTTCCAGCCAGGTGTAATTACCAGTCCCTTTGTTTCATTTCCCTTTGCCCTTTTAGGTGCATTCCCCAGGAAAACAGAATGTATTTCTGTTTCATCAGCAATAACTAAAATAAAATTGAAGCTATTGTTAAGCGGCATAGTAGCTTTAAATTCATCAAATTTTTTGGCAGACATTAACTTTATAAAAGTCTCAAGAGTCTTATCGTTATTATTAAAACCTGACCAGGCTAGAGAAACACGAAAACCATTAGGAACTAAAGATTTCATTCCATAAAGTTCATGAGGAATTATTACTCGATTTTCAGTTCTCCTGACTGAGAAACCGACTGTAGAGCTATCTTTTACCTTTATTAATTTTTTTTGTATCGCAAATTGTTTGTACCCCGACGGTGAAAGGTATTCTTCTTTGTTTTCAGGGTTTATTTTTTCAAAATAAAGATCTTGATCGTCTATGAATGAAAAAGAGACCCCCCATGCCAACCTATCGTTCTTTCCAGAAAAAATTATTGGTATGCCTGGGATTGTTGCTCCTACAACTGAACTTCCCGAGAGATCAAGATGGGCAAGCATCCATAATGATGGTGAAGACAAAGGCAGAAATAAATTTGTTAATAATAAGGATTTCTTTGAAGCCGTTCTGCTACCATCGGCAGCAAATACGTTGGAATAAAATCCAGCGTTTGGGGGGGTAAAAAAATTGGAATGGATAAAATAGTTTTGTTCTTTTTCTATGTTAAGCTTCTGTTCATTTATTTTTGACTTTACTTCACTGAGTTTAGAACGCAGAAAGGTTGAGTCACTGATCAGATGGTTCAATTTACTCTCAGCTGCAGTGGAAAACAGTAAAGATGTATGCTCTATTTCTGTTAAAATTTTGTTCGAAGACATAAATTCAATCAATTTAAATATAGTCAAACAGTCTATAGGGCTCCATGGAGTTATCTCAGGAGAATGAAAAAAAAACTCTGGAGACCCACGCCCTAACCCCTTATTTTGGATTTCTTCCAGTCTAAAATTTACTCCCTGTGAGTAGAATGATAAAATTTTCTGTAAGTCTGAAGGTAAGTTCTGATATATCTGCTTTGCTAATGTTTGTAGATCTATAGATTTCATAAATGTGTCGAGAAGTACTGTATCTTGACCTCCAATTTCAGATAAACGCCCTTGGGATAGGCGTTTAAGATAAGTCATCTGCCAAAGTCGTTCTTGTGCATGCGCGTATCCCAACCCAAAAAATGTTTCTTCATCGTTGCTGCCTTTTATGTGTGGAACTGCATGTGAGTCCCGTTGTATAGAGATTTTTGATTTAATATCAGAAGAATACAAATTCTTATTATAATTTGGTAATGATTGGTAACTTAAATAAAAGAAAAATCCTAAGGTTATCAGGAAAATGAAGATCAATGCCATTAATAGAAACGGCAAGGCTTTTATGAGTATTTTCATTATATCAACTTTTTTAAAAAATAAGATTATATTATACTGAGATTATTGTTCAATTATTTAGGATTAAGTTATGAAAAAAATAACCTTTATCGGATTAGGGGTAATGGGCTTCCCCATGGCAGGGCATCTCTCAAACCAGGGGTACAAGGTGACGGTTTATAATAGATCAGAAGAAAAATCAAAAATGTGGATTAAAAAATATACTGGAAATTATTCCACTTCTGTAAAGGAGGCTGTGGCAGATAGCGATATCGTCTTTAGTTGTGTTGGCAATGACTCGGATTTGAGAGATATAACTTTAGGGCATAATAAAGCTTTCTCAGGAATGAAAGCCGGTAGCGTATTTGTTGATCATACCACAACATCCTCTGACATTGCTATTGAGTTGTCAGAAATTGCGAAAGATTACAATATACATTTTTTAGACGCTCCCGTGTCAGGAGGAGAGGTTGGTGCTCTAAAGGGAGAATTAACGGTAATGATTGGTGGTGAAAATTTAATTTTTGATAGAATAAATTCAATAATTAGCGCATATGCAAAAAATATCACTTTAATTGGAGGACCAGGAAAAGGGCAAGTAGCCAAGATGGTCAATCAAATCTGCATTGCAGGACTTATTCAAGCTCTTTCAGAGGCAATTTCTTTTTCTGAAAAGAGCGGGCTAGACACTAAGAAGGTATTAGGTGCAATTTCTCAAGGTGCTGCTGGGAGTTGGCAGCTCACTAACAGAGGAGAGACGATGGTTGATCGTAAATTTGATTTTGGTTTTGCTGTAAAACTAATGAGAAAAGACCTCGGAATATGCCTCGATCACGCTAGTAATAATGATATCTCATTGCCTATAACTTCGATAGTAAATCAGTTCTATTCTGAAGTTCAAAGAAATGGTGGATCAAAATTTGATACTTCTAGTCTTTTAACAAGGTTTGATACCTGAGTATCTTACCTAATCAATCTTGAAAACTTTGCTCCAACTAATGAGGTGCCTGCTAAAAGACCTCTTTGATCAAATACTACGGCATAGACAGGTTTAGAGATTGTTTTGGAGCTAACGCCTATTGAATAACCTTTGTTTCTGAACACAACCTCAGCATCAGCTCCTAGCTCCCAGCCATCTTTAACCCTGAACTTTTGTAAAGCTTCTTCTGTCATGAAAAAAATAATGTTGGAATATTGTTGAGCTCCTATTTGCGGGCCGTATGAGGCAGAGGCCAATGAATAATAATCAACTGGTGCCTCATTTATTCTTAGAACTCCTTCACCATATGCACCACCAAGCACAAGCCCTGCTTTGGTAATTTTCGGTATAATGAGAGTTGCCGGGGCATTTTTGTATATGCTTATTGTGTCAGGATCAATTTCGAATAAATTTTGTAAAACAAGCTCGGCATCTCTGTTGATAACGCTACCACTATTCTTTTGATCTATAGTCTGACATGATAATATAAAAAAAGTGATGATTGATAAAAAAATATTGGTCCTTATTTTTTTTATCGGTAGGTTTTTGATCATTTTAATTATTTATTATTTTCATCTAAAATTGTTGCAGCTTCCGGTGCAAAATACGTCAAAATACCATCACAACCTGCTCTTTTAAAACAAGTAAGGCTTTCAATTATTGTCTTATCTTTTTCAAGCCAATTATTTTCAATTGCACCTCTCAACATTGAGTATTCTCCAGAAACCTGGTAAGCAAATGTTGGAAAGTTGAATTTTTGTTTTACCTCTGAAATGATGTCAAGGTATGGCATTCCCGGTTTGACCATAACCATATCTGCTCCCTCTAATATATCCTCTCCAACTTCTCGCAAAGATTCTTCCTTATTAGATGGGTCAATTTGATAAGTTTTTTTATCTCCTTTGAGTAACCCTTTTGCTCCAACTGCGTCTCTAAATGGTCCGTAGAAAGCTGAGGCAAATTTTGCTGCATATGACATAATTAGTGTGTCAATAAACCCTTTTTTTTCAAGCGCCAATCTTATAGCTTTTATCCTTCCGTCCATCATATCAGATGGACCAAGAATATCTGCTCCTGCTTCAGCTTGTACCAATGCTTGCTTTTCCAGAGCGACTAAGGTTTCATCATTGATGATTTTTCCTTCAACAACAAGTCCATCGTGGCCATCAGAATTATAGGGGTCAAGAGCTACATCTAGTATTATAATAAGCTCAGGGAAATTTTGTTTTAGTTGTCTTGTTGCAATATTTACTAAGTTTTCTGGATTCCAAGCTTCTTCACAGCTAGAAGATTTTTTCTTGGGTGGCGTCAATGGAAATAGTGCTATAGTTAATATTCCATAACTAATTAATCTCTCAACATAGGGCGTCAGAGTATCTATTGAATATCTGTATACTCCAGGCATAGAAGGAATTTTTTCAACAATATTCCTTCCTTCTCTCACAAATATGGGGCAAATCAGATCAGACTTACTTAGGCTTGTCTCTTTTATCAAGGCCCGAATACGACTATTCTGCCTTAATCTTCTTCCCCTTCTATTGGGAAAGCTACTTAACATCATAACTATCCTAGCCAATAAAAAATTTTTAAAATATTGTAGTTTTTATTCTTTTAATCAGCAATAACTTTATTAGAGAATTTGAATGAAAAATAAATTTATTGAAAATTACAGCAAGGAATTTCAAGCTTTTGCTTTGTCAACGATATTTGAGAATTCTGATAAATCTTTGCATATACACCTTCTCAGTCGTGAAGGAGAGTTGAAACAGTTTTCTGATAATCTTAAATTTTTTAATAATGAATTAGATGTAATAGTTTATCCATCCTGGGACTGTTTTCCTTATAGCAATATTTCTCCTAGAAAAGAAATAGTATCAAAAAGGCATAGCGCTCTTAGGGCTTCAAAAAGGAAAAGTCAAAATCGTAAAATTATTTTAATGTCAATTGATAGCATCCTGCAGAGAATTGTTCCTGTTACAGAAAGTAATGTAAAGAGCTTTTCTATCGATATAAATCAAGAAGTCGATTTTTCCAGACTTATTGAATGGCTTGAAAAAATTGGTTATTTAAGGCAAGAGAATGTATATTCAGTAGGAGAATATGCTGTAAGGGGAGGTATACTTGATATATTTGTACCCGAAGTCAAATACCCCGTTAGGCTAGATTTCTTTGGAACAAAGTTAGAAAAAATAAGAACTTTTGATCCATCAAGTCAGAGATCCAATGGATCGGTGAATAATGTAAAAATATTTCCAGTATCGGAGATAATATTGGACGAGCAATCGATTGATATATTTAGGCAAAATTATCGAAGATCTATAGGTACAGTAAAAACGAATGATAGAGTTTATAACTCAATTTCAGACAACGTACTAGTTGAAGGAATAGAGCATTGGCTACCTTTATTTAATTCAAAACTAGAGCCAATATTTTCAGTTTTAAGTGGAGCCTCTTTATCATATGATAATGATCTGCAAGTAATGGTTGAGAATAAATGGGAGCAGATAGTTGAGAGCAGAAATTTTGATCTAAAAGCTGTTAGCAATAGTGACAATAAACTCTCTATGTTGGAGCCCTCTTTGCATTATCTGTCTCCGTCGGCATTTCGAAAAGCTATTCGTTTTTATCATATCAATAAAGTTGATCATATCTTTTCAAATAAATTAAAAAAAACATATTCTTCTACCAAAGATTTTGCAGTGGAACGAAATAAGCAAGACATTTCTCTATTTAACGAGGTAGTTAAGTATTTAAGGGAGGGAGTAAGAAAGCGCACAATGATAATATCTGGTCATTCCGAGGGATCAATTAAAAGACTTGTCAGTGTGTTGAAGGAGCATAATTTAAACATTGTAAGAAAAATAGAAAACATTAATCAGATATATGACACTCCTAGGGATATTTACTATACAGTGTCGCAGTTAGACATAGGGTTTTCAACATCTCAGTTTGAAATTATAACTGAAAAAGCAGTTTTTGGTGGCAAATTAAGAAGTGGACGAGCTGCAAAGCGCCGTAACCTAACCTCTGTTTTTGAAGATTTACATTCACTAAGTATAAAAGATCTCGTTGTTCATATAGATTATGGAATTGGGATGTTTATGGGGCTTAAAAATTTTGAGATCAATGGGGTTAATAACGATTTCCTTGAAATTAATTATGCAGGTTCTGATAAAATATTTCTACCTGTTGAAAATATAGAGCTTATCTCACAGTTGGGTCTTTCCGATGCAAAGTTAGATAAGCTCGGATCTGCGAATTGGCAGATGAGAAAAGCAACAGTCAAAAATAAAATCAAATTAATTGCTGAAAAATTGATAAAGGTCGCCGCAGAAAGAAAACTTGTGAACACAAAGAAGATTTCGCTACAAAAAGATTTATTCCAAGAATTCTGTGATCGGTTTCCTTATGAAGAGACTCCTGATCAGTTGCAAGCAATAAGTGATGTAGTCAAAGACTTGTCTACCGGAAATCCTATGGACAGGTTGATTTGTGGCGATGTAGGTTTTGGTAAAACGGAGGTTGCAATAAGGGCGTCCTTTATAATGGTAACAGAGAATAAGCAAGTTGTGGTAGCAGCTCCTACAACACTATTAGCGAAACAGCATACCGAAATTTTTGAAAAGCGATTTGATGGTTACCCCATTAAAATTAAAATGCTCTCCCGATTAACCAAGGTATTGGAAGTAGATCAAATAGAAAAGGAGCTTTCTAATGGGGATGTTGACATTTTGATTGGAACACACAGTGTTATCAATAAAAACCTCAAGTTTAATGATCTCGGTTTGGTAATTATAGATGAAGAGCAAAGCTTCGGGGTTGATCAAAAAGAACAGCTAAAATCTCTATTCCCTAAAATACATGTTTTAACTTTATCAGCTACTCCTATTCCGAGAACTCTCCAAATGGCTTTTTCTGGAATAAGAGATCTTTCGTTGATTAATACTCCGCCCAAAAATAGAATGCCTATTGAAACAAATGTCATCGATTTTGACCACGGTACCATAAGATCTGCTATAATGCGCGAGGTCAAGAGAGATGGACAAATATTTTTTGTTGTCCCGAGAATAAAAGATATACGTCCTATAGAAGAATTTCTTAACCACTATGTACCCGAAGCGCAATATATGGTTGCTACTGGAAAAACTAGTAACACAGAATTAGAAAAAACTATTTCAGCTTTTTACTATGGAGAGTTTAATCTTCTTGTTTCAACAAATATTGTGGGGAGCGGCCTTGATATTCCAAGAGCAAACACAATTATAATATACAGGGCTGAGTTATTTGGTTTAAGTCAATTGTATCAGATAAGAGGAAGGGTTGGCCGCTCTAACAAAAGAGGCTTTGCCTATTTGGTTACAAAAGAAAAAACGTCCTTAACTGAAAATGCCAAAAAACGTCTGAATTTAATTAAAGAGTTAAATTCATTAGTATCAGGCTTTACACTCTCTTCTCAAGACTTGGAAATGAGAGGGTCAGGAAATATTTTAGGCGAGGAACAAACTGGTCAGGTCAATGAGATCGGTGTTTCATTGTATCAAGAAATGTTACAAAAAACTATCAACTCCTTAAAGTTAAACAAGAATGACATTAATGGTTCCAATCTTGAAGAAAATTGGGCTCCTGTAATAAGAATTCCTGTAACCGCAAGAATTCCCGAGAACTATATAAAAGATTCAGCGTTAAGGTTAAGTTTTTACCGTAGGCTCTCAAATTTTGATAATCGAGTGCAATTGGAAGCGTTGCTTGCAGAATTGATAGATCGATTTGGTAAATTGCCTAGTGATGTTATTAACTTAGCAAATATTCTTAAAATAAAGGAAAAGTGTAAATCGCTTGAAATTGAATTGCTAGAAGTTGGAGCAAAAGGTATCACTATTAAATTCAGAGAAGGTAAAGTAGAAAATATTATTGGATTATTAGCTTTTATAGAATCAGACAAAAACAACATAAAGCCGTCCAATGAAAAATTGTTTATAAAAATAAAAAAAGGCAATCCTTTAAATATATCCTATACCCTTTTGAAAAATATGGAGAAATTTATTAAAAAAAAGGCGCCTTAAAAATAAGACGCCAGTTATTGAGGCAGGTTTCATACAGGCAAGAAACCTATCGAGCAGTATTCTCAGTTTACTTAAAAGAAAAAAAAAATCCAACTTTTTTTTTATCTTTTCTCTGGCATCACCAGTCCAGCAGAAATTATAAGCTTTGCAGCGTCCTCAACTGACATATCGAGAATAATTATATCATTTTTAGGAACAAACAACATAAATCCAGATGTTGGATTTGGTGTAGTTGGCAAAAAAACCGTGACAAGAGATCCTAGATTAATTTTTTGCTTAATTTCTCCAAATGTTTCCGTTGATATAAAGGCTACTGCCCATACTCCTTTTCTAGGGTACTCTATGAGACATGGTTGCTTAAAATTAGTACCATCTGGCTTGAAAACAGCTTGGATAATTTGTTTAATTGAGTTATATATTGTGCTGATTACTGGCGTTCTCGACAGGATCTTCTCACTTAACGAAATCATCTGTCTACC
>CAZOIZ010000028.1:0-12200 GCA_964580005.1 uncultured Rhodobacterales bacterium | reverse complement strand
GCAGGCCTCGCTTGTACCGGAATGGGTGGAGCTGCTATAGGGGTTGGGCATGTTGTTGGAAATTTCCTCTCCGGAGCCCTACGAAACCCAAGCGCAGCTTCTGGTCAGACTGCAACTATGTTTATAGGCATTGCATTTGCAGAGGCTTTAGGAATATTTAGCTTTCTGGTTGCGCTATTATTAATGTACGCGATGTAGTCAATTACTAAATCTTAATGGCTTCAACTTCAGACAGTAGTGCGGTGGGGATGCCTCAACTAGATTTTTCCACCTTCCCTAACCAAATATTTTGGTTAGTAGTGTTTTGTGTTGTGCTGTTCGCTATTGTAAGGTTTTTTATTATCCCTAGGATGGAAGATATTTTCGCAAATCGAAGAAAGATTATTGATGGAAATATAGCTAAAGCTGAAGAAATCAGGCTAAGGGTGAGTGAAATCGAAAAACAAATTGAAGATGAACTTCAAAAAGCTAAGTCTCAATGCGACGAGATTATGAACACCAGCGGGAATAATATTAAAGAACAAATGGCTGCAGCCTTAGAAGAGAGTAAAATGACCACTACTCAGCTTATTAAGGAAGCGGAAGGTAGATTGAAAGAGCTTAGAGCTGGTTCCGAGGCTGCGATTGAAAAAATATCAGAGGAACTAGCATCTGAGATAATAAAAAAGATTTCCAGAGAAAAGTAATTTCAAATGAAGATATTAAGAGAACTAATATTGACGCACAAATCGTCCCTGATAACAGTTTTAGCTTTCGTTATCTCGTCTGGAGCAGCTTACGCAGCTGGCTCAAAAAAGATTATTAGTTTAGATAACACAGATTTTGTTGTTTTAATTTCCTTTTTAATATTTGTAGGCGTTTTAATCTATTTTAAAGTTCCTACCATTGTCGCTTCTTTTTTAGATAAACGATCTGCAGATATTCAGAATGAAATTGATAAGGCAAGCGAAATATTGGAAGAAGCAAAGGAAATTCTTTCCTCGATTGAGGCGGATCACATAAGAACGAGCGAAACAATTGAACAGATGGTAATGACTGCAAAAGATCGAGCAAGGGAAGACGAAGAAAAAGCCAAAAAACAAATTGAAGAATTAATGAAGAGTAAACTCATATCCGCTGAAGGACAAGTAAGGTCAAGTGAGAGAAAAATTCTAGAAGAAATTGAAGCGCGTGCAATAGATTTGAGCATTGAGAAAGTGAGAGCGAAGTTATCTAAAAGCCTATCAGGAAATGATTACGATAAACACTTTGATGCTTCTATTCGATCTATAGAAAAAGGCTTAATGCAAGTATACAGTTAAACTTCTTGGAAGAATTACAATAAGTGTGATGTATACAAAAATACTTTAGAAAAGAAATAAATATTTCCAGATGATACACAATAAAAAATACAGCGTGGTAGCAATAGGAAATGCAATGCTAGATTTAGTATGTGAAGTACCTGAACAATTTCTTAAAGAAGAGGGCATTTCAAAAGGTGCAATGAACCTAGTCTCCATGGAAAGATCAAATAATATTTTAAAAATAGTTAAGCCAATTAAAGAAACAGCTGGCGGATCTGCTGCTAATACTATTTCAACACTTGCTAAGTTGGGGTTAAAAACGGGTTATATAGGAAAAATAGCTGATGATCCTAAGGGCAAGGTGTTCAAAAAAGATTTGATAGACAGTTCAATATTTTATAACACAAAATTTCTGGACATAAGCAATATAGAAGCAACAGGTAAATGCATCGTTCTAATTACTCCGGATAAAGAAAGGACAATGAACACCTATCTTGGGGCAACAGAGTTTCTTACAGAAATTGATATAGATGAAGAGCTTATTGCTCACAGTGAATGGTTATATCTTGAAGGATATCGATTTGATGGGCGAAAAAGCAAAGAGGCTTTTTATAAGGCTATTGAGATTGCAAAACGAAATAAAACGAAAATTGCAATTACTCTTTCCGATAAGTTTTGTGTAGATCGACATAGGTCTGATTTTATTGATCTGTTGAATTCATCAGCAGACATAGTATTTTGTAACGAGGCTGAGCTGAAGTCACTATTCCAAGTCAAAGATATTCAGAAGGCCCAGAGTTTTATAGCAGCTAATATTAGTTGTTTGGCGTGTACATGCGCAGAAAGGGGTGCCTACCTATTTCAGGGATCATCTATTAGAGAAATATCTACTGATAAGGTAAACGTAATTGACACAACAGGAGCTGGAGATAATTTTGCTGCAGGTTTCTTATACGGCCTCTCTAAAGATTTTACCTTAGAGAAGTGTGCTGCTTTTGGAAATCTTATAGCTGCCGAAGTGCTAAAAGTTTACGGGCCTAGAATAGAGAAAAGTCTGAAGAACTTAATTGTGCATTAGTGCCTAATTATTGTTTGTCAATAGTCTGAAAACATCTGCTAAATCGGCTTCCTCTGTTGAAAGATCAATTATTTCTAGTCCCTGAGCTCTTAAGCAATCAAGTAGTTGATCAGTTTTAATCTCATTTCTGTTATAAGATATAGATAATTTTTGATTCTTATTTTCCTTTAAAATTGCTTTCTCGGGAAGGTTGATTTTCTTTAGATGCAAATTGCTATATCTAATATTCATGGATTTTAAATTAACTTTTGCAAGTAATTCACTAGTGTCATTACAAGCAATTAAATCACCCTTGTTTAAGATGGCGATTTTCTGGCAAAGAGCTTCTGCTTCTTCTAAATAATGGGTCGTTAATATAATTGTTGTTCCTTTTGCATTTAAATCCTTCATATAATTCCACAGCATTTCTCTAAGCTCAATATCAACGCCAGCTGTGGGCTCATCCAAAATAACTAACTCTGGTGCGTGAACAAGAGCTTTACCAATAAGTAACCTCCTTCTCATTCCGCCAGAAAGGGATCTCATATAAGCGTTTGATTTGGCTTCCAGGCCAAGTCTTTTCAATATCTGGCCAATTTTTCTCTCTGATTTTCTTACACCATATAAACCTGCTTGTATATCAAGGCTCTCATAGGGTGTTAAAAATGGGTCAAAGTTCGTTTCTTGAGGAACAACCCCAATACTTCTCTTAAATTCTCTAACATTAATATCCTGGTCGATATTTCTTATCTTAACTATCCCAGACGTTTTTATTACTAGACCCGCTAAGATATTTATCAGAGTCGACTTCCCCGCTCCATTAGGTCCTAAAAGCCCAAAGAAAGATCCTTTTTTTACTTGTAAATCCAGATTCTTAAGCGCTACTACCGGGTCATTTCCGTCATAGCCTTTATAAACCTTCTGTAAATTTTTTACCTCTAGCCCAAACTCTGTTAATCCTGTTTTGATCATATTTTCTCTCAACTTTTATAGTAGTAATAGAAATAAAATATGTTATTTATTTTGTTATGTCTAAAGAAGTTATAATCACGAATAAAATCGTCGTATCGTGTAACGGGGATGATAGAAAAGGAAGCAATCACCCTAAGGTGTGGTTAAAAATAAAAGAGATAGAGAAGTTTGTTGACTGCCCTTACTGTGAGCGAAGATTTTCATATCAACCTTCAAAGGATTAGAATGTGAATAATCTTGACTCTGGAAAGCATCTTGTTTTGGTAGATGGTTCTGGGTTTATATTTAGAGCTTATCATGCTCTTCCACCTTTGAAAAAGTCAGATGGGACACCAACAGGAGCTGTTTCCGGATATTGCAATATGCTCTTTAAATTGATTAACGAAATTAAGGAATTTAAAGCCACTCATATTGCCGTAATATTTGACCATAAAGACAAGACTTTTAGATCCGATATTTATCAAAATTACAAAGCTAATAGACCTCCTCCCCCTGAAGATTTGGTTCCACAGTTTCAGTTAATAAGAGAGGCCACAGAAGCATTTGGATTTTTAGCAATTGATAAGAAGGGGTATGAGGCTGATGACATAATTGCAACTCTCTCTAAAAAAGCAACTGAGAAAGGTGCCGTTGTAACAATTTTTTCTTCAGATAAAGACTTAATGCAACTCGTTTCGAACGATATAAAAATGTACGACCCCATAAGAAATATTTTCATTGATATTGATCGAGTAAAAGAAAAATTTGGCGTTACACCTGACAAAGTAATTGATGTACAAGCTCTTGTTGGTGATACAGTTGATAATGTACCTGGCGTGCCTGGCGTTGGAATCAAGACCGCTTCTAGTTTGATTTCAGAATTTGGAAATGTTGAGAGCTTAATAGAGAAATGTGATACAATAAATAAGGAAAGAATAAAGAATCTGATTTCTGACAATATTGATAAAATAATTTTGTCAAAAAGGCTTGTCACTTTAAATAAAAAAATCGAAATCGAGACAAAACTCGAAGACCTTGAATTAACAACTTTAAATCTGGAAAAATTACTAGTTTTTACAAAATTGATGGAGCTAAATACTTTATCAAAGAGGATCTCTTCTCAATTAAAAGATTCCAATTCATCAAAGTCATCTAAAGAAGACCAAAGAGAATTAAGGCCCACAAAAAGATATGAAGTAATCCAAACTGAGAGTGCACTTAATAAGTGGTGTGAAGAAATATTAGAAAAAAAGTTTTTTGCGATCGATACTGAGACCACATCTCTTGATACGCTAAATGCTGAAATAGTAGGCATTTCCATGTGCACTGATTTAGGTAAAGCGTGCTACATACCGATAGCACATCAGACCAATCAACCTGAATATAAAGACATTGAAGAAAAACAACTCGATAAAGATATTGTGTTGAAAAGACTGCAGCCCCTTTTAGCTGATGAAAATATTTTGAAAATAGGCCACAATATAAAATACGATATAAAGGTTTTTGATAAATATAAATGCCAAGTAAATTCTTTTGATGACACTATGTTAATGTCCCACTGCATAAATGGTGGACAACAAAGACACAGCTTAGACTCGGTGGCCAAATACCTTCTAAATCACGAGACAATAAAGCTGAAAGATTTAATTGGATCTGGCAAGAAAGAACTAAACTTCATGAATGTACCTATTAATTTAGCTGCGGATTATGCAGCTGAAGATGCTGACATGACTTTTCAAGTGTGGAAAATTTTGAAAAAAGAATTGGTAAAAAAATCAGTTTATAGTGTCTATCAAAATATTGATAGACCTATGATCTCAGTATTAATTGACGCTGAGCTGAAAGGTATTGAAGTTGACAAACTACAGTTGCAAAGACTATCTGAATTTTTCGATAAAAAATTAAGTGAACTAGAAAGCAGAATATTTACAACTGTTGGAGTTAAATTTAACATAGGCTCACCAAAACAATTAGGTGAAATTCTTTTTGAAAAGTTAAAGCTACCGGGTGGAAAAAAAAATAAATCAGGTGGTTTTCAAACGGGAGCAGATATCTTAGAAGATTTGTCCTCAAAAGGTTTTGAAATTACATCTTACTTGCTAGAGTGGAGAAAGATTTCAAAATTGAAATCTACTTATTCAGACTCCCTAATGCTACATGTAAATAATTTCACAGGAAGAGTGCATTCTTCCTTCAATCTAGCTGGTACATCGACAGGTCGTCTGTCATCCTCTGACCCAAATCTTCAAAATATACCTATAAGAGATGCTGAAGGAAAAAAAATTAGAGAAGCTTTTGTAGCTAAGGAGGGAGCTAAATTACTGAGCCTTGATTATAATCAAATAGAGCTAAGATTATTAGCTCACATAGCTGACGTCAAAGGACTGAAGGAAGCATTTAAAAATAATGTAGACATTCACTCAAGTACCGCATCCCAAATATTTAAGGTTCCAATTGAAAACGTCGATGCATCGCTTAGAAGAAAAGCAAAAGCCATAAATTTTGGGATAATTTATGGTATTTCTTCATTTGGTTTGTCAAGAAATCTAAAAATTACTCGCTCTGAGTCACAGGAATTCATAGATAATTATTTCAAACAATTTCCTGAAATTAGAGACTATATGAAAACGACAGTAGAAATGGCAAAGAACTCTGGTTTTGTTACAACTCTATTCAATAGAAAAATATACTTACCCAATATCGACACAAAAGGCCCAGCTGGTGGCTTTGCAGAGAGAGCAGCTATAAATGCACCAATTCAGGGAAGTGCTTCAGACATAATTAAAAGGGCGATGATAAAAATACATGAATTTCTTAAAAGCTCCCAACTCGAAGCAGATCTTTTATTGCAAGTACATGATGAACTAATATTTGAAACCAATAACGACAATATTGATGAGATACAAAAAAAAGCCTCTGAGATTATGGAAAAGGCAACACTGCCATACTTAAATCTGGATGTACCACTAAAGGTTGAAGGAGGGTATGGGATTAATTGGTCTTTGGCTCACTGAATTCAGTTAAAATTTCATTGAAAACTTTATTAAGTAAAATTTGGTCAGTGTGCCTTACAACGATCTCCACCCCAAACGTTCCTGAATTATTGAAGGGGTATGATCCTATGGATATTTCTTTGTATCTATCTGCATAGTTCCAAATTATTTCAGAAATTTCACTTTCCCTCTTAAATACTTTTATAGTCTTAGAAATAATGGGACTAACGGATCCTAAATCTATAATGATTTCTTGTACCATTGCTTCGAAGACCTCAGGAACTCCAGCCATCACATATACATTTTTAATTACAAAACCAGGTGCACCGGAAACTTTATTCTTTATTAGACTAGCACCCTCAGGAATTCTTGCCATTCTCAACCTTGCAGCATTAAGATCTTTTTTTCCATTTCTATAGTGCATTGCCAGCAATTCCACAGCATCATCTCTAACCAGCAAAGGAACATCAAAACTACTTGCTATAGCTTCGGCAGTTATATCATCATGGGTCGGTCCTATTCCTCCGCTAGTAAAGACATAATCTTTCAGAGAAGATTCATTATTAACAACATCTTTTATAATGCTATGGTCATCGGGAATCACTCTGACTTCCTGTAACGAAATACCTCTTTCTGCCAACATTTTTGCTAAATAATTTGAATTTGTATCTAGAGTTCTACCAGAAAGAATTTCGTTTCCTATGATGATAATTGACGCTGTTTTCATTTTGATAACAAATTTCTTAAGAAAAATGAAGTTTCCTCTTTACTGAATAATGTTTGGCTAATAATCATAAACTATTAAAATAATTATTACTAAAGAAATGCACAAAAATAAAGACGGGATAAATATATATGATAACGAGGCCTATGAAGGCATAAAAAACGCGTGCGAGGTCGCTTCAAAAACACTCGATATGATTGTTGATCACATTGAACCTGGCGTGACAACTGAGCAGCTAGATAAAAAATGTCATGATTTTATTTTGGCACACAATTCGTTGCCAGCAACATTAGGTTATCGAGGCTATCCAAAGTCTTGTTGCATTTCTCTTAATCACGTAGTCTGTCATGGTATTCCTAGTAATAAAAGGTTAAAAAATGGAGATATCTTGAATATAGATGTTACTTGTATTCTTGATGGATGGTATGGGGACACAAGCAGAATGTTCACCGTGGGTGACATCAGTTTAAAATCGAAAAGGCTAATTGAGATAACTTATGATGCTCTCCAATTAGCAATAAAGAGTGTTATACCTGGAAAGACATTCGGCGATCTTGGGGCAGTAATACAAGAATATGTAGAAAAAAATAAAATGTCTGTTGTAAGAGATTTTTGCGGGCACGGAATTGGAAGTGAATTTCATCAAGCTCCAAATGTTCTTCATTATGGCAATCGTAACTCCGGTCCTAGACTTGAGAGTGGTATGTGCTTTACAATTGAGCCCATGGTAAACATTGGTCGTCCAGAAACAAAAATTCTAAGCGACAGCTGGACAGCAGTTACAAGGGATAAGTCTCTGTCAGCCCAATTTGAACATACGGTTTTTGTTAGAAAAGAAGGTTGCGAAGTGCTAACCCAATCCCTAAATAATACATTTTTTCCTAGGGGTGCTAAATTGCACCACAACAGTGTTTAAATTTTTTTCCGGAACCACATGGACAAGGACTATTCCTTCTTACTTTCTTACTCGTAGATGGAGCATTTCCTGATGAACTATCACCCAAATTTTTCTGATTATAACTAAACTGCTGTATTTCGTCTGTTCCTATATCATTATCAGAAATAAATTTTGCGAAGAACACTACTTTTATGGTTTCTTTCTTTATTTTCTCCAAAAGATTTTCAAATAATATAAACGCCTCCTGTTTATATTCATTCAAAGGATCTCTCTGAGCATAACCCCTAAAACCTATAACCGATCTCAGGTGATCTAAAGTAGAAAGATGCCTTGACCAACAATGGTCTACAACTTGAAGTAAAATTTGTTTTTGGATCATTTTAAATGTTGTTTCTCCAACCTCATATTTTTTGTGTTCTAAATTATTTTGAACTTCTTTCAAGATTATATCTCTAATCTCTGTTTCTAAAATTCCATCTTTTTTAACAAATACACTTAGCTCAACAGTAAAATTAAATTGCTCTTTAAGTGCTATTTCCAATCCATCTATATCCCACTGGTCTACGAACGAACCTTCAGGAATATTATCAATGATAATATCTTCTACGACATCCATGTAAATATTTTCAAACATTTCTGAAACATCAGTTGTTTCCATAATATTTCGCCTCTGAGAAAATATCTCTTTTCTTTGGACATTTACTACATCATCGTATTTAAGAATATTTTTTCTTAGATCGAAGTTTCTAGATTCAACTTTTCCTTGAGCCCGTTCTAATGCCTTACTAACCCAGGGGTGTGCGATACTCTCACCGTCTTTCAAACCTAATTTAGCCAACATCCCATCTAGTTTGTCTGAACCAAATATTCTTAACAAATCATCGTCAAGACTTAGAAAAAACATGGTTTTCCCAGGATCCCCCTGCCTACCCGATCTTCCTCTCAATTGATTGTCTATCCTTCTACTTTCATGTCTCTCGGTAGCTAAAACATACAAACCGCCTGCTTCTATTACTTTTTTCTTGTCTTTTATAATCTGCTTTTCAATATCAGCTTTCTTTTGATCAAAATTTGGATCATTATTATCAATTTTATTCTTTAACTGCATTTCAACATTACCACCAAGCTGGATGTCAGTCCCCCGACCTGCCATATTTGTCGCAATTGTCACAGCCCCCAGCGTCCCAGCAAGAGAAATTATTTCGGCCTCTTTCTCATGATATCTCGCGTTGAGAACACTGTGTTTAATATTCTCTTTTTTGAGTAGTTTTGAGATTTCTTCGGATTTATCGATAGATGTTGTACCTACCAATATTGGTTGACCTTTAGAATTTGATTTTTTTATTTCTTTTATAACCGCGTTATATTTTTCTGCACTCGTTCTGTACACTTGGTCATCTTTATCCAATCTACTAATCGGCACGTTTGTTGGGACAGCAACAACACCCAAACCATATATCTCTGAAAACTCTTCAGCCTCTGTAATTGCTGTACCAGTCATTCCCGCCAACTTTTTATAAAGACGGAAATAGTTTTGGAAGGTAACCGACGCTAGTGTAGTATTTTCTGGTTTTACAGTTAATTTTTCCTTTGCCTCAATCGCTTGATGCAAGCCATTAGATAGTCGCCTGCCATCCATCATTCTTCCAGTAAACTCATCAATTAAAACCACTTCTCCGCCTCTGACGATATAGTCGCTCTCTTTTTTAAATAACTTGTTAGCAATTAAAGCTTGATTCACATGATGTACTAGATCCGTGTTTTCGGGATCGTACAGACTGGTTGTTGAGCTGAGAAGCTGTTCTTCCCTGAGGAAGATTTCCATGTTTTCATTACCACTATCAGTTAAGCTTCCTGTTTTGGTTTTCTCATCTAATTCAAAATCAGTTACATTCAGCTTTGGGATTAGTGAATCGATTTTGGTATACAGCTCTGACTTATCATTAGTTGGACCAGAAATAATGAGAGGGGTTCTTGCCTCATCGATCAATATGCTGTCCACCTCATCCACAATAGCATAATGAGGATCTCTTTGGCATATTTCTGACAAATCTGACTTCATGTTATCACGCAAATAATCGAAGCCGAGTTCGTTATTTGTGGCGTATGTGATGTCTGCGCTATAAGCTTTTATTTTATCACTTTCCTCCATATCTGGGATTATCACGCCAACAGTTAAACCAAGAGCAGAGAATACTTTTCCCATCCACTCAGAATCACGTTTTGCCAAGTAATCATTAACCGTTACGAGATGAGCCCCTTTTTCTTGAAGAGCATTTAAATAAAGCGGAAGAGTGGCTGTCAGTGTTTTGCCCTCTCCGGTTTTCATTTCGGCAATATAACCCTTATGTAGGAAGAAACCACCGACCAATTGTACGTCAAAAGGGCGTAAACCGATTGTTCTTTCAGAAACCTCCCTTACGACTGCAAAAGCCTCAGGTAAAATTGAGTCTAAATCTTCTCCTCTTTCTATTCTTTGGCGAAATTCAGAAGTTTTTCCAGCCAGAGAGTCATTAGAGCTATTTTTCATTTTCTCTGAAAGAGAATTAATTTTTTCAATGAATGGCCTAGAAGATTTCAATAGCCTATCATTAGAATTACCAAATATGTTTTTAAAAACCGAAAAACTAACCATCTTTTTTCCATTTATCCCATCATGCCTTATATAGCTTTAATCCAACCTTGGAAAGCATTAGATTTCCTTGCAATTATAAATCGAATAAATATTACTATACTAATCCTAGTATTTTTTGTATCAAAAAGGTCGGAACTTGAATAGATGTAAGGAAAAGTTATGAAAAAAAAATACTCTCAATTTGTCTTTTTAATTCTAGTTACAATTTTCCTTATTTTTTATTCTCAAAAAATATATTCTCAAGATAGTTTATCTGCAGATACACCTTTCGTTGAAGTAAATGGAAAAGTAATAAAATTTGGGAGTGCTATTATTGCTTTTTCAAAAATTCAACAAAGCAATATTAACTTTGATCAGAAAACTATTTTTTCTCAAATTGTTCAACAGCTAGTGAATGAAGAATTACTTTCCCAAAAAATTGAAAAAGAAAATCAACTTACTTTACTAGCACTCGAACATGAAAAAAGAAGTGCAAAAGCAGCTCAGATGGTCTCGAAAATACTCAAAAACTTTCCAAGTGATGAGCTAGTGAGCTCAGCATACCAAAGTCTTACCGATCAACTTAAAGGATCTCTAGAATATAACGCTTCGCACATCCTTGTAAACGAAGAAGATCAGGCAAAAAACATTCTAAAAGACCTTAATGAAGGGAAAGATTTTGCCGATTTAGCAAAAAAGCACTCTGTAGGCCCGACCGCAAAAAATGGAGGGAACCTAAACTGGTTTGATCTTAACACTATGGTGCCAGAATTTTCAACCGCATTAATGGTGTTATCTGAAGGAGATGTAAGTCAGCCAGTAAAAACAAAATTTGGCTGGCATGTTATAAAATTAAATGAAACTAGAGAAAAAAAAATACCTAGTTTGGAAAAGGTACGACCTCAGTTAGTGCAAAACCTTAGGCAAAGAAAAATAAATGATTACTTGAACTCATTAAACCAAAACTCTGAAATAAATTTTTTACGAAAAAATATAAACCCTAACGAAATTACTAACTTACAGCTTCTAGAAAAACTAGATGACTAAATCCAAAACACTAGCTGCGCCTAGCGGTAAGTCTGTATATGTTCCTGGTGTAGATTTCGCTACCGCATGCTCAGGCACAAAATATAAAAATAGAGATGACTTATTAATGATTGTACTTGACCCAGGCAGCTATGTTTGTGGTTGTTTCACCGTTTCTACGATGCCATCAGCTCCTGTGATTTGGTCAAAAAATAATAATGAAAAGGATAGTAATCTAAAACAGAGAAGTATTTTTTTAGTAAATGCTGGCAATGCAAACGCCTTTACGGGCGAAGAAGGTTCGTTAGCTTGCGAAGAAAAAGCAGACGCTCTGTCCGCGCTATTTAATTGTGAGAAAAAAAATATTTTCTTTGCATCAACTGGGGTTATAGGCGAACAACTCCCCTATAAAAAAATAATTGAAAAACTTAGTTTTCTTAAGGAGAATTTATCATGTCATAATTTTAGAGAAGCTTCTGAAGCAATATTGACAACAGATTTGATATCAAAAACTTACAAAAGCGAATTTAAAATTTACAATAAATCATTTACGATTACAGGCTTTGCTAAAGGTTCTGGAATGATATTTCCAAACATGGCAACAATGCTAGCTTTTATATTTACAGACTTTCAGATCGATAAAAACACACTCTC
>CAZOIZ010000027.1:0-13216 GCA_964580005.1 uncultured Rhodobacterales bacterium | reverse complement strand
GAGCTTTACAACCCTAGGGCCTTCATCACTCACGCGGCATGGCTGGATCAGGCTTTCGCCCATTGTCCAAGATTCCCTACTGCTGCCTTCCGTAGAAGTCTGGGCCGTGTCTCAGTCCCAGTGTTGCTGATCATCCTCTCAAACCAGCTATAGATCGTCGGCTTGGTAGGCCATTACCCTACCAACTACCTAATCTAACGCGGGCCGATCCTTTAGCGATAAATCTTTCCCCCTTGGGGCGTATACGGTATTAATCATCGTTTCCAATGGCTATTCCGTACTAAAGGGCACGTTCCCACGCGTTACTAACCCGTTCGCCGCTGTCCCGAAGGACCGCTCGACTTGCATGTATGAGGCCTGCCGCCAGCGTTCGTTCTGAGCCAGGATCAAACTCTCAAGTTAAAAAGCATTTAATGCTTCTTGACAAGATCCTTGCACATTATTTCTTATCAAAGAATAAGAAGATCAAAGTTTAAAAGTTACAGTGTAACCCTCAAACAGTGAAGCTGACACCGTATCATCGGACAAAGTCCTAACGGATAATGTTACAAAGGTAATTTGTCGAAATGATCAAACCACCCTCATATCTCTTCAATTATACAATTTCAAAAAGCAAATAACCAAACTTTGTCGGTCGGTAGGGATCTTTGTATGAATAAAACAACACTCTGGCAAGAGATTTTTTGACTAAAATTTAAAAAAATTAACAAAAAACGGCTTTTTTTTATAAAGTCACCATTTTTAGTGAATTGTACCCGCTGAATCCCGTATTTTTAGGGATATAGAATCATTCTCTTCATCTACGAAAGCCACATTTCCGTCTTTCAGCCTTCCTAATAGTAGCTGATCTGCCAATTTATCCTTGATATTTGATTCTATCGAGCGTTTTAACGGTCTAGCACCATATTCTTCATCAAAACTATTTTTGGCTATCCAATTTTTTGCTTTATCAGAGATAACTAAATCAATATTTTTCTCCTGTAGAAGCCTCTTTAGCTCAAGAACCCGAATGCTTATAATCTTTTCTATATCGTCTATCTTCAGAGAATTGAAGGTTACAATATCATCAAGCCTATTTAGGAACTCAGGCTTGAACCAGCTTTTTACATGCTTCATTACATTATGCCTTATTGTTTCTAGATTACTATTCCCAGATTTATAAAACTCCTCGGAACCAAGATTAGACGTTAAAATAATAATAGAGTTTGAAAATGAAATATTTTGTCCGTGAGCATCGGTTAAATGCCCCTCGTCAAGTACTTGTAACAATAAATTCAGCACGTCATTATGAGCCTTCTCTACTTCGTCAAAAAGTATTACTTGATAAGGTTTTCTCCTAATTGCTTCTGTTAAAGCCCCTCCTTCTTCAAAACCTACGTAACCAGGTGGAGAACCAATCAGCCGGGATACCGAATGCTTTTCCATATACTCAGACATGTCTATCCTTGTCATCGCCTCTTTATCCTGGAATAGAAATTCAGATAATGTTTTACTCAGCTCTGTCTTCCCTACACCAGTCGGTCCTAAAAACAGAAAAGACGCAAGCGGTTTTTTTAAATCAGAAAGGCCAGATTTCGCTCGCCTTATCGCCTTTGAAACACTTTCCACTGCCTTCTTTTGACCAATGACGCTTTGTGAAAGCAATACTTCCATTTTCATTAATTGGGACTTTTCATTTCCCAGTAGCTTTTCGACCGGTATACCTGACCATTTTGCCACCACATTTGCTATGTGATCCTCTGATACTCTTTCAGGGTTAATTTGTTCAGCATTGAGCGATCTTCTTTCGGCCTCTTTAATAGCCATTTCTAGTTTAGGGATTTCAGAGTAAGTCAACTCACCAGCTCGTTCAAGGTTGCCATTTCTCTTCGCTTCTTCCAGCTCAGTTTTCAATCTTTCAAGCATTTCTTTGTTTAAGCTCAGATCTTTAACATTTACTATCTCCGTATTCCATTGTTCCGTAAGCTTTTTAGATTTTTGTGAAAGTACCTTTAGATCATTTATCAGTTCAGTTAGACGCGCCCTTGATTCAAAATCACTCTCTTTTTTCAACGCTTCACGTTCGATTTCTTTTTGAAGGATCTCACGCTCCAAATCTTCTAACTCTATTGGCTTACTACCCAATTCCATTTTAAGCTTGGCAGAAGCCTCGTCTACCAAATCAATAGCTTTATCGGGCAGGAATCTGTCAGTGATATAACGATCGGACATCTTTACTGCTGCTATCAGAGCACTGTCACTTATTGAAACCCCGTGGTGCACTTCGTATTTGTCTTTGATACCTCTTAAAATCGATAAACACTCGTTTGTACTGGGTGGGTTAACCATTACAGGCTGAAACCTTCTTGCTAAAGCAGCATCTTTTTCAATGTATTTTTTGTGTTCATCCAGTGTTGTTGCTCCTATACATCGCAAACTTCCTCTTGCTAGAGCAGGCTTGAGAAGATTTGAAGCGTCCATCGAACCTTCCGACTTACCTGCACCTACAAGAAGATGGACTTCGTCAATGAAGAGTATAATTTTCCCAGAACTATTCTCAATTGCTTGAAGAACGCCTTTTAATCTCTCTTCAAATTCCCCTCTATATTTTGAACCAGCAACTAAAGATCCCATATCGAGAGAGAGAAGTTTCTTGTCCAGCAAAACCTCTGGAACATCTTTCCTAACTATTCGAAGTGCAAGTCCTTCAGCGATAGCTGTTTTCCCAACGCCTGGGAAACCAATTAATATTGGATTATTTTTTGTTCTTCTGCTTAAAACTTGAATGGTTCTACGTATTTCTTCATCTCGGCCAATGATAGGATCAATATGTCCTTCAATAGCTTGGTCCGTCAGGTTTACAGTGTATTCATGTAAAATATTCCCACCTTCCTGGTGAGACTGACTTTCAATCGTATTTCCTTTTCGATCTGCAAGTACTATGTCTTCCAACTGATTGAAATTTTTCATTTCATTTGGTAGTTTTTTTGCAAGCTCACTTTTGCCTAGAGCTATGCCTAAAAATAAAGACTCTAAGCCGATAAACTTATCACCAAGCTTGTCTGCAAAAATCTCAGCGTCCTTTATCGCGTCTGATAATTTTGTATCTACAAAGAGGTTTTGATATCCCTCAACTTTTGGCTGTGAAATTAATAACTTGTCTGCTTCTTGTAGAACAGAAAAGAAGTCTCCACCAGCTAACTTAATAAGCGTAGTAAATCGCTTTTTATTGTTCAGTAGGATTGCCTTCATTACGTGAGAAGTAGTAATCGTCTGATGGCATAGCGCTCTTGCACTTTCCATTGCCTCAACCATAGTTTCTTTCGCATTGTTGGTATACCGTTCTAGATCCATTTTCCTACAATTTTTATTCTGCACTGTTATTAAGATGTGGTCTTATTCTTGATATACAACCATTAGCTTGATATTTTTCTTAGAATGAGCACTAAAGATAGAATTATTGTTGCATTAGACGTAGACAGCACTAATAAGGCGCGCTCAATAGTTGAAAGGCTGGATGGTCATGCAAACTTTTTTAAAATTGGTTTAGGATTGATTGGTAAGGGCGGACTGGAGCTCGCGCTGGCAATGAAGAAAAAAGGTCTCCACGTTTTTTTGGATTTAAAATTATTCGATATCTCAAATACAATAGAGAATGCCGTTCGCGGATTATGCGAGGCTGAATTCGATTTCCTAACCGTTCAAGGTGACCCACAGGTTGTAAGGGCAGCAGTGAAAGGAAGAGGATCCTACAGCATGAAAATACTCGCTGTAACGTTTCTTACAAGCTTAGACAGAAATGATTTAGATCAAAATATGATTAAACCTGGAATGATTGGAGATTTAGCTGTAAGTAGAGCTGAGAAAGCAATCTTAGCAGGAGCAGACGGTGTAATTGCTAGCCCCAAGGAATTGACATTGCTTAGAAAAAACCCCCATTGTATGAAAAAGATTATTGTTACACCGGGAATAAGATCGACAAAATCTGCAACTAATGATCAGAAGAGAGTTGCCAGTCCTCATGAGGCGTTAAAAAATGGAGCATCGTATCTTGTTATAGGAAGACCTATTTGCCAAGCAAAAGACCCTTTAGCCGCATATGAAGAGATAAAAAATGAAGTCTCGCGAAGCTAATACTGAAAGCGCTTAATAAATTGTTCAATTGCACCTAACAGTCTATTTTGAATAGACAGGAATTCGCTATTTTTGGTCTGTTGTTTTTCATGACTATAAAGTGACCGCAAAATTTCAATCTGTATTACATAAATGTTATTGCTGGGACTTGCATAATTTTTCGTGATAAATCCACCTGAAAAAGGCTTGTTAAGGTTTACTTTAAATCCCACTTCGGTTAATAAATTTTTTAACTCCATTACTATTTCTGGCTCACAGGAACGACCAAAACAATCACCAAGGACAACCTCCACTGGATCCCTATTTTTTGAAATGGTGATTGCGCTGTAGGGCATCGAGTGACAATCCAATAGTATGACTTTGTTAAATGAGTCCCAAGTCTGTTTTATCAGTGATTTTAGCTTGGCATGATAAGGATAGTAAAACCCCTGAAGTCTTTTAGTAGCATCATCAATGGAAAGTCTACGCTTATATATAGGTGTTTGGTCAGCAACAACTCGTGGTATCACTCCGAGACCTGCAGATACCTTAAGTGTGTCATTATATGCAGTGAGATCTTCTATCAACAATGGGTCCAACTCCTCACAATCCCTGTTTAGATCGATAAACGATCTAGGAAATGTTGCTGAAAGCATAAAGGAACCTAAATCAACAACAGGGGAAAAAAGCTGGTCTACAAATAGATCCTCTGATGATCTTAGTTTTTGCAATGATAAGTCAGTCAATTGGGTAAATTTCTTAGTGTAGATACTCCCACTATGAGGCGAATTAAAAATCACACAATTTGATTGCTGCAAAGGTGATGATAATTTATATGGTTTCATAGCAAGAACAAAAAAGATCTGGTTTAACTAATTTAAACCTTGACCCTTCTTAAACTTTTTATATAGAAAAAACAATAGGGGCGTATAGCTCAGCGGGAGAGCACTTCGTTGACATCGAAGGGGTCACTGGTTCAATCCCAGTTACGCCCACCAAAAAAAAAGAGGTTGTTTTTTTTCTGAATAATCTTTAGAAGATCAGAGTCGGAGATAAAAATGAAAATAAGAAACTCATTAAGATCATTAAAACAGCGTCATAGGAACTGCAGAATCGTTAAAAGACGTGGCAAAGTTTATGTTATAAACAAGGTTCAACGTAGGTTTAAAGCGCGTCAAGGCTAACGAATAACAATTCAATAGATGAACCTAAATAACTGTAACAATTTCAAAGACTTTAGAGAGCTTGCAAAAAGAAGGTTACCTAGACCTATATTCGACTATATAGATGGTGCAGCCGATGATGAGCTTACATATGCGAGAAATACTGAGAGCTTTAATTCTGTATCTCTAATCCCAAATGTATTAAGGTCTGTAAGAGATGTTGATATGTCGACAACAATTTTTGGCAAGAAAATTTCTATGCCTGTATATTGTTCTCCAACAGCTGTTCAGAGACTTTTTCATTATCAAGGAGAAAGAGCTGTAGCTAAAGCTGCAAATAAGTTTAATACGATGTTTGGAGTGTCCTCTTTGAGCACTGTAAGTGTGGATGAAATATCGTCAATATCAGAATGCCCAAAAATGTTTCAGTTTTATTTTCATAAGGACAGAGGTTTAAATAAGTACATGCTCGATCGAGCAAAAAAAGCTAAATTCGACGTGTTGGCATTGACTGTTGATACAATTACAGGAGGTAATAGAGAAAGAGATTTGAGAACAGGTTTCACAATACCTCCAAAACTTAATTTTAATAGCATGCTTAGCTTTGCAATAAAGCCTTCTTGGTTGTTTAATTTTCTTACCTCACCAGCATTTGAACTCCCACATCTTCAGAACCATGTTAACGAGGGTACCAGCGCTGTAACATCTATTGGCTCATATTTTTCTAATATGCTTGATCAAACCATGAGCTGGAAAGATGCAGAGAAATTAAGATCGGAGTGGAATGGGCCATTTGCTCTTAAAGGAATTGTTAGCGTTGAGGATGCTAAGAAGGCTGTAGATATCGGATGTGACGGGGTGATAGTATCAAATCATGGAGGGCGACAATTAGATGGAGCTGTCTCCCCATTCGATCAGTTAGCAAGGATTGTTGATGCAGTTGGCGACAAAACTGACGTTATTTGTGAAGGAGGTATTCAGAGAGGGACACATGTGCTCAAAGCTCTATCTATAGGAGCCAAAGCTTGCGCTGGAGGTCGTCTTTACTTATATGCGCTAGCAGCGGCTGGGAAAAAAGGTGTAGAAAAAGCACTGTCTAATCTAAAAAACGAGATAGAAAGAGACATGAAACTTATGGGAGTAACACGTATAGATCAACTTTCTAGGGGAAATATAAACTTCAATTGATATATGCAACCCAGTGACTTTGAAAAAAACGTAGCAAGACACATCAAAGGTAGTAAACCGGCACCTGTTCATCTTTGGGACCCTCCTTTTTGTGGTGATCTAGAAATTCATATAGATGCAAATGGGCGCTGGTTTTACCAAAAATCAGAGATAAAAAGAGCCAGGCTAATAAAACTTTTTGCAAATATTTTAAAAAAAGAAAAAGATAAATACTTCCTAGTGACACCAGTTGAAAAAGTTGGAATCACAGTAGACGATGTACCATTTATAGCGACTGAAATCGATTTAGTCACAAAAGGACAAATTCCAATATTTCAATTCACGACCAATATAGGGGATTCCACCTTTTTAGAAAAATATCATCAGTTCGATCTTTTATTCAAAAAGTCCACTAATGAGCCCCAACCTTATATTAACGTGAGGTCTAATCTTTTTGCAAAGATTGATAGAAAGAGCTTTTACAGACTGGTAGATTTTTGTTCAGAGACTTCACACGGTGGTGAAGATTGGTTTGGGTTCTATTCGAATGATATATTTTTTCCTTTGGTAAAATCCAATCAACTGGATTAAATTCAAAAGTGTAGATCAAAATCCCTAAGAACAGCTTGATAAAGAGACTTTTTGAAGGGTACTATTCTGTTAAGCATATCAGTTTCATTAGACCACTTCCAATGTGAAAATTCTTGTTCTTTTGTCTCAATGTTTATGTCATCATTGGTCCCAATAAATTTGAATAGAAACCATTTTTGACTTTGACCTCTAAATTTTCCTCCCCAAAATTTTCCTTGAATTTCTTTAGGTAAGTCATAGCGGTACCAAAGTTTAGATTGTTTAAGAAGAGCTACCTTAGATTTTTCTATTCCTGTTTCCTCAAACATTTCTCTGTAGGCAGCCTCTATTGGGATTTCGTTGTTGTCAATCCCCCCTTGAGGCATTTGCCATGCCTTAGTGCTATCAAAACGGCGCCCTGTAAAAATTTCGTCTTGATTATTAATAATAACTAAACCGACGCCTAAACGATATGGTAACCTGCTAGTCATTCTTTGGAAGAATAGACAGATAGGCTTTCAATTAAATCAATCGCATGGGCTAATTGATTATCTTTATTTCTTCTCTTGTTTGTTTCTTGAAAACTTATCTCCTCTTTTCTCAGCATATCTTTTTCAGCTTCTGTTAAACTGTCATTGCTTAAAGCACCTTCAAGATCGGCTTCTGAAAACGTTTTCCTTTTGTCTTCTTCGCTCTCTTCAACTCTTTTAAACTCTAAGAATATATCAGGGGTTACTCCAAGCGCTTGAATCGACCTACCTGAAGGAGTATAGTATCTTGCTGTAGTCAATCTAATTCCTCCGCTCTGCCCCATGGGGAGGACTGACTGAACCGATCCTTTTCCAAAACTCTTAGTTCCTAACACAATTGCCCTTCGGTGATCTTGCAGAGCTCCTGCCACTATCTCTGATGCCGATGCTGAACCAGCATTTATCAGAATAACAATGGGTTTACCTTCTGCAATGTCACCTTTCGTTGCTTTATAAAGTTCTCCCTTACCTTCTCTATCTCTTGTTGAGACAATTTCGCCTTGATCCAAAAAAAGATCCGTAACTGAAATAGCTTCAGATAATAGTCCTCCAGGATTGTTTCTTAAATCTAGCACAAACCCCTTAGGTTCATTTCCATCACTTTTTTCCAAAGTCACTTTTATTCCATCTTCAAGGTTTGGAATAGTTTGTTCATTGAATGTCGTTACCCTCATGATTACTACTTCGTTCTCTAGCCTTACCTTTGCTGCAGTCAACTTAATCACATCTCTTGTTACTTGTACTTCAATTGGATCCTCTAAACCTTCTCTGACAATAGTTAATTTGATAGATGAGCCAACTGGCCCCCGCATAATTTCTACGGCTTCGGACAAACTTAACCCGAGCATGGGTTTATCATCCACAAATGTAATAAAGTCTCCAGCTAGTACTCCAGCTTTATAGGCAGGTGTGTCATCCATAGGTGATACAACTTTCACGAAACCATCTTCCTGGGTAACTTCTATCCCTAAACCGCCAAAAGATCCTTTCGTATCAACTTGCATATCATCGTAACTTTTAGGCGCCAAAAACCCTGAGTGCGGATCTAGAGAAGACAGCATACCATTTATAGCAGCCTCAATTAATTCCTTACTTTTAACCTCTTCAACATATTTAGATTTTACAAGATCAAAAACTTGACCGAAAAGATCTAGTTGCTCATAGGTCTCCTTTTTATTTTCCTTTGAGTGAGCGGGATTGAGCGTAAAGAAACACGCAAAAGTTAAAATTATTATTAGGCACTTACTAATTGAATTTGACATTGTTTATCTTCTCTCTTTTATCTCGTTTTTTGAAAGAAACGGGATGGGACTTGAATACGTTCTTTTACTTGAGTTAGATAGATAAATCAAATAATCAATCCTTCCAGTAAAGAAGAGATCTACCGGTCATTTGTACGGGTTTATCTTTGCCCATTAACTCCAAGATTGTCGGAGCTATATCTATGAGCGAGCCCGACCGTATACCTACCTTTCTTCTATCACTGTAAAGAATGCAGGGAACGGGGTTTAGAGTATGGAAGGTGTGGGGGGTTTTAGTTTCGTCGATGTACATCTGTTCACAATTTCCATGATCAGAGATTATCAGTGCCTCTCCACCAACCCTATCTATACATGCACATATTTTTTCTAACATTTGGTCCACTGTTTCCACTGCTATTTTTGCTGCGTTCAAGCTCCCTGTATGCCCTACCATGTCAGGATTAGCGAAGTTCACAATGAGCAGATCAAAAAAATCTTTTTCTAAGGCAGATATTAAATTATTAGATATTTCTTCGGCTGACATTTGTGGTTTTTGGTCATAGCTTCTAACTTTTGGACTTGGGACCAATAATCTTGCTTCACCCTCATATTCTTTTTCGGATCCACCATTTAGAAAGTATGTGACATGAGGGTACTTTTCTGTTTCTGCTATTCGGAATTGTGTAAGGCCGTTTAGACTTACCCACTCTCCAAGGCAATTTTTTATCTCTTCGCTTTCAAAAAGAACACTAAATTTTTGCTTGAAATTGGAATCGTAGGCTATCATTCCAACAACCTTCGTAAATATTTTTCCATTAGGACGTAAAAAGCTTACAAAATCCTGATCAGTCAGTGCGTTTAATATTTGTCTTGCTCGGTCAGCTCTAAAATTACAAAAGACCAGACTGTCATTTGTTCCCTTCATACCATTGTATTGGCCAAAGATAACAGGCTCAATAAATTCATCAGTGATTCCTTTATCATAGGAGTCTTGAATAGCTTCTAACGGATCGACATAAAGCTTCCCTACACCATTTGCGATTGCCTCATAGGCTTTCTGGGTTCTGTCCCAACGAGAGTCTCTATCCATTGCATAAAATCGTCCCATAAGTGTCGCAACTCTTACATTCGTCGGTAGATCATGCATTAAGCTTTTCAAATCGTTAAGACTGGTTTTTGTCTCAACATCTCTACCATCTGAAAATAAATGCAAGTTAACGTTTAAACTTTTTTTTGCAGCAAGATTCAACAAACTTTTTAGATGCCTTATGTGTCCATGCACACCTCCACTAGAAATCAAACCAGCAATATGAAGCTCACCTCCATTAGATTCTGTATCCGATAACAAGCCTAATAAAACATTATTCTTAATTAGAGCTCCGCTGGCTATCGCATCATCAATTCTTGGCAACATACTTTGCACTATCCGTCCCGCACCTATATGTAAGTGACCAACTTCAGAATTACCCATTTGGTTTTCTGGCAGACCAACCTTCTTACCAAATGTTGTTAAAGTACTATTAGGATAATTTCTTAAAAGACGGTCTATGTTGGGCGTATTGGCTAAAGCTACCGCATTGCCCATTCTCTTCTGCCTTAATCCAAACCCATCAAGAATACATAAAACTGTAGATTTCTTTTTAGCCTTATTCATAAACACTTCAAGTCTTATGATAAGGGTGTCGATTTATTATACATTTTGCTCTGTAAAGCTGTTCAACCAATATCAGTCTAGCAATTTTGTGAGGGAATACCATCTTTGAAATAGCCAAAAGTTTATTTGCCTTCGAGGTTAGCGGTTTTGGAAACCCAGTTGCCCCCCCAATAATAAAAAACATTTGATTAAATCCTTTTTCTGCACTTGAAGTTAAAAAATTCACAAAACCTTCTGTGTCAAGATGTTCCCCATTTCTATCAAGTAATACGGTTGATTGCTTGACATCCAACATCTTTGAAACTGTCTGGTAAAATTGTCTTTCTACCTCAGTTGATTCTGAAATCTCTAAAGAGGTTAAAAAATCATTATTAAATTGTTTGTTGAACCGATTAACATAGTCAGAGATTAATTCATGTTCAGGCCCATTTTTTATTTTACCATGAGCAAATACACTTATTTTCATTGTAATAAAATTAACTTGAGGTCTCGGTGAGATACCCTTTCCACATTTTTTCTATTTGATAATACTCTCTTACTTCTGGTTTGAAGATATGAACAATTACAGCTCCAAAATCTAATAAAATCCAGTCTGCATTCTCTTTCCCTTCTATTTTACAGCTGATGCGAAACAATCCTTTAACACCCTCTTGAATCCTTTCGGCCAAAGCGATAACTTGTCTATTAGAAGAGCCAGAAGCAATTAGTATCTTCTCAAATTCAGAAAAGTTTTCATCTACCTGTATTTCAGTGATATCGAGCGCTTTATTTTGGCTTAAAGTTTTTTTTATATAGCTTATCATATCTTTAGTTGAGCCCTGATAGTTGTTTTTGGGAACAAGTCCTTTTTTTCTCTCGTTATTATCCAGCTGATACTCCTATGATCTCAATGTTATTAAAATTATATTTCTAAATTCAAAACCTTGTTTAAGACAATTTCAAAGAACTGATTATACTTTACATCGTTAATATAGTACGCGTTGGGTTTGCGGTTTGTAACGCTCCACCAGTCCACAACTGTCATGCCCCTGGTTAATTCTGATTTTACCTCAATCTCAACATTAACAAATTTCCCACTATATATTCCTGGATTTAGTAAATAGACTATGACATTAGGGTCATGTAACGGCCCCCCCTTGCTGCCATATTTTTCTATATCATATCTCTCAAAAAAATCTAAAAGTTTTGCGGCCTCTATTGCACTATTCTTCCCTGACTTACGTAGTTTTTCAAGAAAGTCTCTCTGAACCAATGTTTTATGTGTGACGTCTAGCGGAAGCATCGTTATTTTTACCCCACTTTCCAACACAATTTTTGCTGCCTCAGGATCTACAAATATGTTGAATTCTGCCGCAGGTGTAATATTTCCACCCTCAAAAAAACCTCCTCCCATTAATACGATCTCTTCGATTGACCCAGTTACTTTAGGGTTTTCTATTAGTACCTTCGCTATATTGGTAAGTGGTCCAAGCGCACATATAGTAATTTTATCATCTCTATATTTTTCTGAGCACTCAATTATAAAATCTATTGCACTAGTGAGCTCAATTTCTTTTCTTTCTACTGAAAGCTCAGTTCCATCAAGTCCTGTTTTTCCATGTACGTGCTCAGCAGTTATTAATTTCCTTTTTAGTGGAGCTGGGCTTCCTTTAAAAACAGGGACATCGAAAAATCCGCTAAGTTCGCATATTTTTAGCGCGTTAACAGAGGTCAAGTCTAAGGGCACATTTCCTGCCACACACGTAACTCCTAAAACACTTAGCTGATCCCTTGCACCAAAAGCAGTCATCAGTGCTAATGCATCATCTTGACCTGGATCGGTATCAATAATTATCTTTCTCAATTTAGTTTTCCAAGGCAATGCTGCTTTCTACTATGATCTAACTTCTTTTTCGTACTCATTAGCAACCTGCTTGGCTAATTCACCGACTTGGAAATTAAATTGATCAATTTGGCCAACAGGAGTCACCTCAGCAGCCGTTCCAGTTAACCAGCATTGCTCAAAATCCTCTAGCTCAGGCAGTTCGATATGCCTCTCAATAACTTCAACTCCAGCATTTTCAAGAATTCCAATAACCGTTTGTCTGGTTATACCATTTAAAAAACAATCTGGTTTTGGAGTATGCACTTTATTTTCCTTAACAAAAAATATATTTGCTCCCGTTGCTTCTGCGACATAACCTCTATAGTCAAGCATTAACGAGTCAGAGCATCCTTTGGCCTCCGCTGCATGCTTAGACATCGTACAAATCATATATAGTCCTGAAGCTTTCGCAAAGCAAGGTATCGTCTCTGGGCTTGGCCTCTTCCAATCTGAAATATCTAACTTCGCGCCTTTCATTTTCGCATCTCCATAGTAAGCTCCCCATTCCCAAGATGCTACTGCAACCCTCACAGGATTTCTAGAAGATGCTACTCCCATATCTGGACCAGAACCTCGCCAAGCCACTGCTCGCACATAAGCATCCTCTTGATTATTTGCGGCAAGAACTTGACTTTTAGCTGCTTCAAGCTCCTCTGCACTATAAGGAACTTCCATATCAACATACTCCGCAGACTTTCTAAGCCTAACAGAGTGCTCGTAACTTTTATATATTTTTCCGCCATACGCTCTTTCACCTTCGAATACAGATGAACCATAATGAAGGGCATGGGTAAGCAAATGGAATTTGGCATCTTTCCAATCAACTAGCTCTCCATCAAGCCAAATTTTTCCCTCTAAATTTTCATAAGAATCAACCATAAAAAGTTACCTCACTATTCTACTTAACACTGCATACCGAAATTTCTTTAGCTTTT
>CAZOIZ010000026.1:0-13737 GCA_964580005.1 uncultured Rhodobacterales bacterium | reverse complement strand
GCTCCCGAGGAACCAAAAGCTGAAGAGCCTGCTCCCGAGGAACCAAAAGCTGAAGGATCAAAGAAATAAAGAGGCAACAAAAAGTGCTACTCGAATGAAGTTCATTTTAAACCAATTATTTTTAAGCTCTCTTTTTAAGTGCATATCGTTAAACTATTAATTAGGTATTTGAATCTGAGCAATAAGCAATTGGATAACTTTATTACCGCTGGAAGAGTACTTAATTCCTTTGGTGTGAACGGACAGGTAAAAATAGATGTTTATTTGGAGGATTTAAAACTTCTTAAGACTGTTAAGGTTTTTCTGTTAGGCGCCTCTCTACTAAAGAAAAAAATAAATTTTTTAAAAAACACAAAAAAATCAACTTGGATAGCAGCTATCTCTGAGGTTAAAATAAAGGAGCAAGCGGATCAACTGAAAGGTCAGCTTATTTTCCTCGAAAAAAAATACCTCCCCTCTCTCATGACTGATGAATTCTATTATGAAGACCTTAAAGGACTCCAAATAAATATTGATGGAAGGCTTCACAAAGGTTTCGTGAAAGATGTTTTTAATTTTGGTAGTGGTGAGGTCTTGGAAGTTTCACTTGACGATAGTGGGACTACAAGATACATCCCTTTCGATAGTGATAATGTAGGAGAAATAGACTTGGCTAATAGAACGATTATTTTGACTCCTTTAAAAGGCTTACTTAGCTAAACTCAGCTTAACTTGTGAAAATATGAATAAAACTCAACTTAGCGCTAAGGTTATAACTCTTTATCCAGAACTATTTCCTGGTCCGTTATCAGCTTCGGTAACAGGTAGAGCGCTAGAGAAAAAGATTTGGACTTTGGAAACTATTAATTTGAGGCATTATGGGAAAGGTAAACACAGACAAGTGGACGACAAACCGATATCGGGTGGGCCCGGCATGATTTTAAAGCCAGATGTTCTGGATCAAGCCTTATTACAAGCAAGCAGTACTAACAGCGATACAGGTAAAATGATAGTCTGCATGAGCCCAAGGGGTACTCCTCTTAACCAAAGTATTGCAAAGAAAATAATTCAATATAATGAAATAATAATTGTTTGCGGTAGGTTTGAGGGAATCGACCAAAGAGTTGTAGATAAACATCATATGAAAGAAATATCTATCGGTGATTTTATTTTAACTGGAGGCGAGCTAGGGGCAATGGTTTTATTGGATACAGTAGTCAGATTGCTACCAGGTACCTTGGGCAATTCTGATTCTATTTTAACTGAAAGTTTCACTGATGGTTTGCTTGAAGCTCCACAATTTACAAAACCGATAGATTGGAACGGGATCAAAGTACCAGAAATCCTTCGATCCGGTGATCACCAGAAAATATTAGATTGGAAAAATAAGGTAGCGGAAAAAGTCACAAAAAAAAATAGACCTGATTTATTCATTAAATACATTGAAAAAAAAAAAAAATTGATTAAAAGATAAAATGTTACACAAATTTAAATGGTCCGATAATGCACATCATCGAGAAAATTGAAAGCGAGCAGATAGAGAAAATTGGCAAAGCTATACCTGATTTTGCTTCTGGTGATACAATAAAGGTTGGCTACAAAATAACCGAAGGTGAAAGAACCAGAATACAAAACTATGAAGGGGTGGTAATTGCTAGAAAAGGTGGGTCTACACTAGCCGCGTCATTCACAGTTAGAAAAATATCATTTGGGGAGGGAGTTGAACGGGTTTTCCCACTCTATTCAACAAACATTGATTCCATTACTGTAGTAAGAAGAGGGAGAGTTAGAAGGTCTAAACTATACTATTTGAGAGGGCTAAGAGGGAAGTCTGCTAGAATAGTCGAGAAGACTAATTATAAGAATGAAGCTAGCAGTTCTTCTAAAAAAAGGGACTAGAAAGATGAAGAAAGATATACACCCTGATTACCATTTTATAAACGTAAAGATGACTGACGGTACAGTCTATAAGACAAGGTCCACATACGGTAAAACAGATGAAAATCTGAACCTTGAGATAGATCCGTTAACCCATCCAGCATGGACTGGAGGATCACAAAAACTACTTGATACCGGAGGAAGAGTTTCAAAGTTTAAGAAAAAGTATGAAGGTTTTAAACTTTAACTTGTTTTCATAATATCTTAAAAAAAATAAATAGCTCCTGAAACAGAAAATGGCAAAGATTATCGTTTTTGGTAATGAAAAAGGTGGTTCCGGGAAATCCACAACTGCTATACATGTGGCCATGGCTCTTTGTTACAAGGATAAAAGCGTAGGCGTAATAGATTTGGACATCAGACAGAAAAGTATGTCGAGATTCTTAGAAAACCGGGCCGATTTTTGTAAGAAAAAAAAAACCGATTTACCAGCTCCAACTTATTATAAAATTTATCAATCTAATAAAGATAGTAAGGCTGAGTCTAATTCAGAGGAAGAAAAAAGATTCGCTGACGCTTTAATGACTTTAGAAGAAACATGTGATTTTTTAGTAATCGACTGTCCAGGGGGCATATCGAATTATGTGAAGATGGCTCATACCGTTGCTGATACTTTAGTAACGCCAATGAATGATAGTTTGATTGACTTTGATCTTCTAGCAAAAATTGAAGCCTCTACAGGAAAAGTTATTGGGCCTTCTATTTATTCGGAAATGGTTTGGGATTGCAGACAACTACGAGCATCTGCACAACACCCACCAATCGACTGGGTGATACTGAGAAACAGAGTATCACATGTTTTTAGTAAAAATAAATATCAGATTAGCAACTCTCTCAAAAACCTATCAAAAAGAATTGGATTTCGATTAAGTACAGGATTTTCAGAGCGAGTTATATTTAAGGAATTATTTTTATCCGGATTGACTTTGCTAGATCTTGAAAAAATGGAGGACTGGCAACCTACCCTGAGCCATATATCAGCACGACAGGAAATGAGGATGCTACTAGGAAGCTTAAATCTAACTAGTGACTAGTTTGTATAATGCTACAGGCAGTTTCTTGAGATCTAGTTCTAATACATAAATTTTCAGCTAGTGCATTTGTAATTTTATTCACAAAAATAGAGTATTTTTTCTTTTTATTTCTTCTTATGTTTATGGACTCATTATCAACATCAGCTAGTAAATCAATATTCAATAAGAGAATATTTGGCATTTCTCTCTCTGCAGAAAGAATATTATTGTACATTCCAATCTGTACATCGACATCCTTTTTTCTAACACTTTCAATTGGAGTTTGATTTTGCGTTTTCAATGAATAATTAAATTCATCTTTGCTTTTTGATTTTATCATGACTTCAAGTGATTTTGGTTTTGAGAGTGGCTTGGTAACTGAAACTATTTTTGGACTTGAAATATTTTTTTCTAGTTTTAATGGTGCCAACGTACTTAGCTTTTTTCTTGCCGGCATAACTTTAAAAGCATCATCAAAAAGTCCTATAATTTTTTTTGCCCTTTCTGCAGAAGAACTGGTGCCAATTAGGATACCTATTAGTTGTTTATCTCCTCGCTTAGCAGAGGCTGCCAAATTATGTCCCGCCGCGTTTGTATATCCTGTTTTTATGCCTGAAGCTCCCTTATATTGCTTCAGAAACTTATAGTTTGTATTCCTTATTGTTTTTCCTGAAGCATAAGTTTCCAATCTGCCAAAAATATTAAAGTATTCGGGATAATCCAACATCAACCGACGAGCTAATAAAAGCATGTCATTAGCCGTGGAATAGTGCCCTATCTCAGTCAGACCATGAGCATTCTTAAATCTTGTAGAATTCATGCCCATCTTTTTTGCTGCTACATTCATATAATTAATGAATTTTTTTTCGGATCCTGATATCGCCTCACCCAACGCTGTGGCAGCATCATTTGCAGACCTTACAGCAGAAGCTCTGATTAAAAACCTGACCGAGACTCTCTGGCCTGGTTTATACCAAAATTTTGAAGGTGGCTCTGATGCTGCATTTTTACTTATAATAACATTTTGATCCAACTTAAGCCGTCCATAACGTATAGCATCGAAAGCCAGATATAGGGTCATCATTTTTGTTAGAGAGGCTGGATGGATAATTTGCCCTGATTTGTGGCTATTTAAAACTTTGCCGTCCCTAGCGTCGGCGACTACGTACGCAAAGGTTTTGGCTGAAAGCTCTGACGTGTAAATTGATATTGTAAGAATTATAAATATAAGAGAATTTACTAATCGAAAGTAAATATCCACTTTGTTCTTTTTCATTTATTTATTTTTCAAGAAAATGTTAGTTATTACTTTTATTTAATTTTTAATATACTTACACTAGTCAAAGAAAAAAAGTGAAATTAAGAGCGGAAAACGGAAATGTCTAATAAAGATGACGATATAAATAACGACTTGTCGGATACGTCAGTACTTGTAAAAAAGCGCACTAAGTTAAAAAAGCCACCATTGTATAAAGTTTTGCTCTTAAACGACGATTTCACTCCAATGGAGTTTGTTGTGCATGTATTAGAAAAATTCTTTTCTATTGGACATGAAAGAGCTGTACAGATAATGCTCACAGTACATAAAAAGGGTATCGCCGTTGTTGGCGTGTATTCCCATGACATAGCTGAAACAAAAGTTACACAGGTAATGGACTATTCTAGAAAAAATCAACACCCATTACAGTGCACCATGGAGAAGGAATAGGTTGCAGAGCCTGGCATCCCAGAGATTTGAAACATTTTGGAGCCAAGAAGCGCAATCGTATGCTAATCAAGAACTAGCTATTATAGGCTCTGAAAAACCATTACATTTTAGTTGCGTACAAAATAAACATCTGTGCCACTTCATTTCAAATGCAAAAGATACATTAAAAGAGGCCAAAAACTTAGGTTTCGTAATTTCAACTATTTTAAATCGTTATTACGATATTATTATCCTCGAATTGACGAAAAGTAGGGAAACCAATTTGGGCCTTATAGCGCAAGCTGAAGAGTGTTTAAAAGATGGAGGAAAGATGATTATAAATGGTGATAATAAGATAGGCATCAAAAGTTTTCTGCAAAATATCTCTAACCAATGGCCTCCAGAGATTACAGTGATTAAAAAAAAGGGAAGGATTGCGCTCTACCAAAAAAAAAAACAATTATTTGGCCGATGGAAAAAATATCAACGTTTCGAAAAGAACAGTGATGGCTATTATACTCGGTGTGATATGTTTTCTCCAAAAGAGATCGATAAGGGCTCTCAGAAACTTGTCTCAGTATTTAGCGCTAGGTTATTTGGAGAGGTTGCAGACCTAGGGGCTGGATGGGGATATTTGAGTAAGGAGGCGCTAAAATTAAATAACAAAATCACTAGGATTACATTGTTTGAAAATAATTATTCTGCATATCTCGCATCAAAAAAAAATATAAACGATGAAAGAGCAACATTTAGATGGGCTAGTCTTGAAAATATCAGAAACTTAAGACTACGTTTCAATCATGTAATTTGTAATCCTCCTTTTCACTCTGGTCGTCAAAAAGATTTAGAGCTACTAAAATCCTTCATTTTTTATAGCTCTAGGCTTATAAATCCTCGAGGTAGTGTTTGGATGGTTTTTGTTTCAGGAGTGTATTTGGAGAATGAGCTTAAGGAGTACTTCAATAACATTAAGATTTTGTACAAAGATAAGCACTATTTTGTTTGTCAGTTACTAAAACCAATAATTAAAGAGGTATGAGTATGATTAAACAACTACTTAATAAAACTGCCCTTATAACTGGGGCATCACATGGTATAGGAATGGAAATCGGTAGAAAGTTTCTTTTGGCAGGAGCAAACGTGGTCTTTTCAGATAATACAAAATTTGATCTCGAAAACTTAATCTCTGGTATTTCCTCTGAGAATGGGCAAGCCTACTCCTTTTATGGAAACATGCAAGATCAACTAGCTGTCAATAATCTAATTGCAACTACATTAAATAAATTTGGGCGGGTAGATATATTAGTCAATGCCAATAGAGCAATTATCCCATCAAACCCGTTAGATGAGAAGAGCGGGGCTCTTGAAAAATCTCTTTCGCAAAATTTGATTGCGACCTTGAATCTAAGCCAACTTTTTGCAAAATCAGTAATCAAGCAGACTAAAAATAGAAAAAACAGTGAAATTGTAGGTTCTATAATAAACTTGACATCTATAGCGGCTAATCAAACAATCCCCGAAATGATGCCATACTCTGTTAGTTGTGCAGCTCTGAACCAAATGACGAGATCACTTGCGGTTTCCCTTGCAAAAGACGGGATAAGAGTCAACGCTATATCTCTTGGAAGTATTATGAGTTCAAGCTTACGGTTAAACCTACACAGCAACCCCGAGCTACAAGACTCAATAATTGATGCAACGCCTTTAGGATATATTGCTGATCCGGAAGAGGTAGCGGATCTTGCTCTGTTTTTATCATCTGAGAGCTCTAGTTTCATCACTGGACAGGTAATAACAATTGATGGAGGTCGATCTATTTTGAATAAACTAGAGAAGGCAGCCTATTAAAATATATACCTTAACTACCTTAAGTGTCACGTATCATGGTTGTCATTAAATAGCGACTTTGAGGGTTCCACAACGCTAATTTCTGCATCAGAACCCATATTTACTTTTTGCTCATTAGGCTTTTCTTTGGGTATCTTATCTAATATTTTCTGTAGCTCAATTTGCTTGCATAGCCCTAATATCACTGGATCAGTTGGTGTAAGATTATTTATATTCCAGTGAGTTCTTTCTCTTATAGCCTTAATTGTGTTTTTTGTAGTACCGATTAATTTGGAGATTTGTCCATCGGTGATCTCTGGATGAAACTTTACCAGCCAAGCAATAGCTGCTGGTTTATCTTGTCTTTTGGAAAGAGGAGTGTATTTAGGGCCCCTAGACTTTTTCTCGCCCACTGCAGCTGGATTCTTATAAAGCTGTAGGTCCAATTGTTCATCAGCTTCACACTTCTTTATCTCCTCTGCTGTGAGTTGACTATTAATAATTGGGTCAATTCCACGTATTCCACTAGCCACCTCTCCGTCCGCAATACCGCTAACCTCTAACTCATGAAGTCCACAAAAACTAGCTATTTGCCTAAAAGTAAGGGTTGTATTATCTAAAAGCCAAACTGCTGTAGCTTTCCTCATTAGTGGGTATTCCATCCATTCCTCGCTAACAATTAAATTTATATTTAACCTTAATCACGATGCTTTATACATAAAAAAAGTTCTATTAATCAAGACTTAAAATAATCTTACCTAAATGATTTCCACTTTCCATCCGAATATGAGCATCCTTGAATTTTTCTAATGGAAATATGGAGTCTATGTAAACACCAATTTTTTGTCTATCCAGTAAGGGCCAAACAGTTTCGCGTAACTCACTAGCAACTTTGCTTTTAAATTCAACTGTTCTGGGTCTAAGCGTTGAACCTGTCAAATTTATTCTTTTCATCATTAACTGACTCAAGTCTAGTTTAACAGAATTACCTTTGAGAAATGCAATATTTACAAGCCTCCCTTCATCACGTAATAGATCAATATTTTTTTCAAAATAGTCACCTCCAATCATATCTAAAATGAGATCTACACCTTGTATTTCATTTTTACCTTTAAGAACATCATGAAAGTTTTCTACAGAATATTGGACAACTTTATCAGCCCCTAACGAGTAACAAAAATCTGATTTTTTTTTGTTTTTTACGGTTGCGAGAACTGTTGCGCCTAATTGCTTAGCTAATTGGATTGCAAACATTCCAATACCACTAGAACCACCATGCACGAGAAATATGTCATTTTCTTTTAATTTTCCTAACTTTACCATATTGATCCAAACTGTAAAAAGACACTCACATAAGCCTGCGGCTGCCTCCATGGATAAACCCTTAGGAACCGGAAGACAGTGCGCTTCATTTGTTACGACGTATTCTGCATAGCCGCCTCCAGGTACCAATGCACATACTCGGTCTCCTATCTTTTTTTTAGTTACAGCCATCCCGACTTCTATTATCTCTCCAGAGACCTCTAACCCCATTATCGGACTAGCGTTATTTGGTACTTTATATAATCCTTGTCTTTGTAGAATGTCAGGGCGATTTACCCCAGCAGCCTTAACTTTAATTAAGACTTCTTTTTCAAGGGGCTTTGGAATATCTAAGTCTGTTTTTATAATTGAGCCCTCTAAATCTCCAAACTTATTAATAATTACTGCTTTCATCGGTAGTTTTCCCTATTTTGTCATTATTTTGTAGACAAGCATTGTGTGTCTTGATAAACATTTCCTTCATAACTGTATAAGGATTTGTACGTGCAAGTAAACGTTAGAGATAATAACATAGAGCAAGCTTTAAGAGCTCTTAAAAAAAAGTTGCAAAGAGAGGGAGTTTTTAGAGAAATGAAACTCAAGCAGCATTTTGAAAAACCCTCTGTAAAAAAAGCCAGAGAAAAGGCTGAAGCTATTCGAAGAGCAAGAAAACTAGCAAGAAAAAAAATGATTAGAGAAGGCCTTTTGTAGATCAACGATCTCTATGAGTTGAACATTGCCAAAAAATCAAAGCTAACGTTGAAAAGGCTACAATAGCAAATAGAAACTTCATAAAGGCGGCATAGAACTTCATTTTCTCTTCTATATACATTTCACCCTTTTTGTAATTCATCTGTAATATCCTTTTTTATTTTTTTAGTTCAAAAATAAAAGCGCCATCTGGTCTAGTATCTCTATTAACTAGTCCAGATTTGTAGAGATGATTAACGTGTCCCACTGCCTCGTGCAATGCTAGCATATATTCTCTTTTATTAATATCCCTTTTAAATATAGTCTTGAATAACTCAACAGCGGTTCTTGGCCCAACTTTTAAGGCCTCCTCTATTCTTTTGAGAGCAGATTTATGGTTTTCAATTAACTGCGCCAGTCTTCGAGGTAGTCCGGAAAATGGTCGGCCATGGCCAGGTAACACAAGTTGCTCATCACTAGAAAGCTTAAGTAGTTTCTCACAGCTACTTATCCAATCACCAACTGTATCTGCATATGGTTCTGTAGGATAAACACCCAAATTTGATGAAATTCCAGGTAAGATCTGGTCGCCAGCAAGAACCAAATTTAACTCTTTTGACCAAAAAGTAGCATGCTCAGGAGCGTGCCCATTTCCCATAGTTACAGTCCAACTTACTCCATTTATATGCATAATTTCATTTTCTCTTATTCTTACAAAGCCTTTATTTAATGGTGAAACGCCATCACCAAAATTAAAGGGTCTAGCTCTTAGCTTTTCTCCTAGCATTTCTTGAGACATACCAGCCCGCCTCCAAAAAAGCTCTGTGCTTGAACTCACCTTCTCATGTACATCTAGGGAAAGCATTTTAGCCATTAAAAAGGTTGTGCGAGAGCAAACAATTTCAGTATTATACTTCTCACACAGCCATCCTGCCAAACCAATATGGTCTGGGTGGTGGTGCGTCACATACACATTACTTATCTTTTTATTAGGAAAGTTTTTATGAAGAATATTTTCCCAAATATTTTTGCAGTCACCAATGTTAGCACCTGTATCTACCAAAGCTATTGCTTGTCCATCTTGTAAGATATAGCAGTTCACATAATCCGGTCCCATCATAGGCAGAGGCATTGGGAACCAGAATACGCCTTCGGTGATCTCATATAATTTGCCAGCTTCGGGACTTTCCTGAAAAAGAAACTCTATATTTTTCATTACTGAGAAAATCCAAAAAAATTGTCACTAAAACTATAAAGCGAATGCTTCCCACTTTGGCTTATAAATCCATATGCTTCCATTTCTGGTAGTATATTTAAACAATAAAATTGAGCGAGTGACTTTCTATCTAGTGCACCGGTGTTGAGTGCTGCCTTCACTAAATAATTTGCACCTAAAATAAGCCCAAAAGCCTTTAAAAATGGAGTTGCACCAGCAAGTCTATCATTAAAGTCTTCCCGTTTTAGCATCCAATTTAAACTGCTCTCCAAGCATACCAAAGATTTAGATAATCTATTGCCCATCTCTTTTATTTGTATATCTTTATGATCACCACAATTTCTAATTGTTATTTTTATTTCATCTATTAGACCATTGGCAGCTTTTCCACTATCAGATAATTTTCTTCCAATTAAGTCGATAGCCTGAATGCCGTTGGTCCCCTCATAAATCGCAGTAACTCTCACATCACGTAAAACCTGCGCTGCCCCTGTCTCCTCGACGTAACCCATGCCTCCATGTACTTGAATACCAAGATCAGCTACTCTACATCCCATATCTGTTGAAAATGCTTTAGCTATTGGTATTAAAAAAGAGGCCCTTGCATCTTCTTTCTTCGCAACTTTCTTGTCACTTGACTTAGAAAGATCTAAAGAAAGTGCAGCATCGAGGCATAAAGCCCTGACTGCAGATGTTAATGATTTCATCGTTATGACCATTCTTCTCACGTCAGGATGATCCAAAATAACACCCTTCCCATTATCAATTTTTGCGTAGCCCTGTTTTCGTGTTTTTGCAAATTCCAAGGCCTTCTGTGTAGCTAATTCACACTGCGATAATCCTTCAATTCCAACTCCCAGTCTAGCATTATTCATCATCGTAAACATTGCATGTAGCCCAGCATTTTCTTTCCCGACCAACCAACCTTGTGATCGATTATATTCAATTACAGCTGTCGGAGATCCGTGCATACCCATTTTCTTTTCAAGCGAAATCGCCTTTACGTTATTTTCTAAAAGCCACTCATCCTTCTCATTTTGAATGTATTTTGGCACAATAAAAAGCGAGACGCCTTTTGATCCCTTTGGAGAACTTGGTAATCTTGCCAGGACTAAGTGACATATATTAGTTGATAAATCATGTTCACCCCAACTTATGTATATCTTTTGACCAGTAATAGCATAAGATCCATCAATATTTTTCTCTGCTTTTGTTATTAGAGCACCAACATCTGAACCTGCCTGTGGCTCAGTTAAATTCATAGTGCCGGTCCACTCTCCGGAGTTCAGTTTAGGTAAAAAGATATTTTTTATCCGCTCATTAGCATGATTTTCAAGAGCATCGATCTGGCCTTGATTCATTAAAAACAACAAAGAAAACGAAAGACATGCACTACCGAAATATTCATTGAAGCAACTAGTAACTGTGAATGGCAACCCCATCCCTCCATATTTCTGATTACCAGAAATACCTGTCCAACCACCTTGAACCAAAAGGTCATAGGCACTGGCAAAGCCTGGCGTGGTTCGACATATTCCGTTTTCTAGCTCCGCAGGGATTTGGTCAGACTTCTGATTGAGAGGGTAAATACTTTCTGATGTAATTTTAGCAGCTTCGCTGAGAATTAAGTTTAAATCCTCTTTCTTTAAACCATTAAAATTCGAAATAGAGAAAAGTCTTTTTGCTTCTAATATCTCATAAAGCCAAAACTTTGTTTCATCTACAGGGGCAGTATAGCTCATTCTTTTTTACTCTTTAATGAATTGATTTAATAAGTGAACTCTAGTATTTAAAATTCTACAAAGCAACATGTCATATTGTCCAAATGAAGATAATTAAAAATAGCTTTGAAGGCATTAAGGAAGCAGCTGAAATTTTAGCTGGTGACGGTATTGTTGCGTTCCCCACAGAAACTGTTTATGGGCTAGGAGCAAATGCTTTCTCAAAAGAAGCTGTTACTAAAGTATACGAAATAAAAGGAAGGCCTAGTTTTAACCCCCTAATTATTCATGTCGATAGCTACGCGATGGCAAGGGAGTACGGGTTTTTCAATGAATCAGCTAACATACTCGCTCAAAAACATTGGCCTGGTCCCTTGACAATAATAGTAAAAAAGAGAAAATCGGCTGTCTCGGTCTTGGCTACTGCCAAGTTAGAAACCATAGCTCTAAGGTGTCCTAGCAACGTCATTGCTCGTAAGTTGATAACGGAGCTGGATAAACCTGTAGCTGCCCCTTCAGCCAATAAATCTGGGAAGCTTACCTGCACAAGTCCTCGAGATGTATTTGCCAAATTAAAAAATAATATCGATGCTATTCTAGATGGAGGGGATGCGGAGCTAGGTCTTGAAAGTACAGTAGTCGACTGTTCGTTAGAAAGGCCTACCATTCTTAGACTTGGGAACATAACGAGCGATGAAATAAATAGTTGCTTAGACTATACATTAGCCCCAAGCCTACAAACGGATAAGCAGATAAGAAGTCCAGGACAACTATTAAAGCACTATTCCCCAGAAGCTGAGTTAATTTTAAACCAAAATAGAGCTAGCGAAGGCGATATATTTCTAAGTTTTGGGCCACATCCAAAAGAAATTGATGGAATGACACTCACTGAGTCGAAGAACTTAGTAGAGGCTGCTAAAAACCTTTTCACTTTTCTTCATAAATTAGATCGTTTGAGTAAAGCTAAGGGTGGAATTCCAATAAAAGTAGCACCTATACCATCAAATGGTGTGGGAGCTGCAATAAACGATAGATTGACTCGAGCAGCAAAGAGATAGTGTAAGTCAGGAAGATCCCGCATATGAAGTCAATTTGGAGGGATTAATTCCTATAAGCAGTAAAGCATCTGTCCACTTTGATTGATAATCGACGCTGAAAATCAGATTTTCAAATTTCTCTGATAGAAGCCAACTATCCCTCATAATTTCATCTTCCAATTGCCCTGGCGCCCAACCAGAATAGCCTAGTAAAAAAAGTGCGTTTCTGGGTCCTTTCCCTTTCTGGATGTCATCAGTGATTTCTTTAGTGCCTGTAACAGAGATCTCTTTACCAACTTTAATAGTTTTTTGATCTATGAAGTAATCAGGAGAGTGAATAACAAACATTGCGTTTGACGCTAGAGGACCTCCAATGCACACATCTTCATTAGCTAGTTTTAGATTTTTTTCATTATAGCCTAAATTAGCCCATATCGTTCCCATGGAAACATTTACAACAGGCTTATTTACAACGAAACCAATGGTACCATTGGCATCATGTTCACAAATTAGAACTATGCTTTTATCAAAAATGCCGTCCACAATTTCTGGAGACGAAATCAACAATTTTCCTTTATAGTTTTCATTAATCATTCTTAATTATATATTGAAAAAAAAAATATGCATAAACTTAATAAAGTTAACAATTAAGGAATAAAAATTTTGTTAAGAATACTCTTTGTTTTTATTGTTTTTTTCATTAACTTGACCTTACTAAAACCAAGTTTTTCTCAGGCGAATTTAGAGTATTATAATTTATCTAGAGATGGCTCAACCAGGGGTGCTATAAGCATCACGTTTCCTGAGGGTTGGAGTACATATTGGAAGTTTCCTGGGCCAAATGGGTTCATACCTAAATTAAGGGTATTAACCGAAGAAAATATAGATTCATTTTCTATTTCTTGGCCATATCCTAAAAAATTAGGGCCCAAAAATTTTACGTATCTTGGATACGATGATGACCTTTTGCTACCAATAGAATTAAAGAAATCAGATAAGCGCAAAAAGATTTATTTACTTTTAGATATCTCTTTTGGCATTTGCAAGAGCGTCTGTATTGTTCAGAATAAAACCCTAGAAATAAGTGATGAAGGTGATCTTAATTATTTGGTTCTAGATAAGCTTTTAAAAACAAAAAACAGAATTAAAATGACAACAAATTTTGGCAATTCTAATAAATGTATAATAGAGAAAAAGACGAATAAGGAATACCAAATCACCTTTGAAAATCATTTTATGAGAAATAATGAATCAGTGAGTAGCGTATTAGTAGATTATGAGGGAAGCTCATGGATCATAGAAACACAGTCATTTTATCCAGAAATTG
>CAZOIZ010000025.1:0-13830 GCA_964580005.1 uncultured Rhodobacterales bacterium | reverse complement strand
TCTTTCTAAAAAGTTCAATAAAAGAGAAGACGAGTATGGAGGTTCTTTCAAAAACCGAGCCAAGTTTCTAATAGATATTATCGAGGAAATTAAAGAAAAGACTTCCTCGAACTTTCTGATCGGTGTGAGGATTTCTCCAGAAAGGTTTGGTTTAGATACTGGCGAAATGATAACACTGTATAAAATGCTTTGTGGAAATAATAATATTCATTTTATCGATATTTCACTCTGGGATTCATTTAAATTGGTCGATGATGGACCTTTCACAGGTGAGAGCTTGTTAAAACTATTTACGACTATCGACAGAGGTTCAAAGTTATTAACCGTAGCAGGAAAGATTTTTTCTTATGAAGATATAGAAATTTTACAAAATAATAATGTCGACTTTTTCTGTTTAGGGAGAGCTGCAATTTTAGATCATCAATTTCCAAACCGCCTCAAGGCTGAAGGATCAAACTTTCAGCCCTACTCTGCTCCTGTTACAAGGGATCATCTTTTGAAGGAAGGTTTATCAGAAACATTTGTCAACTATATGGCTACCTGGAAAAATTTTGTAAGTGACTCAGCATGAACTACGACCCATCTGATCCAAATACTTTGGCTAATCCATATCCCTATTTCTTGGCACTTAGAAATGAAGATCCTATACACTGGCACACGAAATTGAAATCATGGATAATTACGAGATACGACGACGTTAGATCTATACTTTCCAGTGATAATATTACTGTTGATAGGTTAAACAACTTTTATAGTAAACTCCCTACCAAGGAAGCAAAGCTATTGGCAGAAATTGTAAAATATTTAAATCTATGGGCTGCATTCAGAAATCCCCCCGATCATACCAGAATGAGAAAGATAATGATGGTTGCGTTCACAAGAAAATCTATTAACGAAATGCAACCAAAGATAAACGCTATAACGGATGCCACATTATCTAAACTTAAAAATATGAGGGAAATTGACTTAGTTAATCATTATGCTTCTCCCATTCCTGCACTTACTATAATGCATCTACTGGGCGTTCCAATAGACATGCTAAACGAATTTAAATCATGGTCGGATGATATGTCAAAATTTATTGGCGGTGCTAGGAATGATAAGCATAAGTATGAGAAAGCGTCTCGTGGATGTAGAAAAATGGTTTCTTTCTTTAGGGAAATTATTGAAGAGCGGAGAGCAAATCCTTCCGAGGGTTTTCTAATGGATTTGATAAATGCATCTGTTGAAAACGATAAGTTTTCTGATGATGAGTTGATTGCGACTTGCATGTTAATTTTATTTGCTGGGCATGAAACCACTACCAATCTAATATCAAACGGAATTCTGACTCTGATTAAAAATCCATCAGAACTATCAAAACTTCTTAAAAACCCCGATCTTCTTGATCTAACCATAGAAGAAATAATGCGATATGATGGGCCAACAAACTCACTCGTAAGAAATGTGGAAAAAGACCATGAACTTCATAATAAAAAACTCAAAAAAGGTGATAGGGTGTTTGCCATGGTTTCTAGTGCAAACAGAGACGAAAATATCTTTGATGACCCTGATGTTTTTAAAATAAACCGTTCGCCGAACAGGCATTTAACATTTGGATATGGTCCTCATCTATGTATCGGAGCAGCTCTTGCAAGAGAGGAAGGACGTATCGCTATATTAAATTTCTTCAAGCAATATCCAAAAACTAGGCTGAAAGCGGAGAATTCCTTTGAATGGATTGATGCAATGGTACCCCGTGGCCTTAAAAAGTTGGACGTTAATTTGACCTAAAAAAGGAGGATAAATTGAAAGCTTATCTCATTGCCACCGCGTGCACCAAGTTTGAGAAAAAAGCAGATCAGACATTTAAAAGCCTTACAGAGGAGGTTTATTGCGACTTACTAAAATCAGCTAAAGTAGAAAATGGTAATATGATTGGACAAGCATGGTTTGGTAATTGTGGAATGGGTACCTTCGGACAAAATAATATTAGAGGTCAAGTTTGCTTTACTCCTCTGGTACAAAAAAAACTATTCCCTGAAAGAGTTGGCATTATCAATGTAGAAGGAGGTTGCGCTACAGGGTCAATGGCATTCCACGGAGCATGGAAGGATGTCATTTCTGGAACAGAGGACGTATCTTTAGCAATAGGTGTCGAAAAAATATATCAGCCAAATCAACCAGAAAAAATTCAAGAAATATATGATGGAGGCATTGATCAATTTGATAGAAATGAGTGGCTAGATTTTTATAAATCAATTGGTAATCAACTCGGAAAACCCTTTGATCCTAAAAATAAAAAAGGAACTATTTTTATGGATACTTATGGTCTTCAGGCGCTTTGGCATATGAAGACTTTTGGCACTACTCAAAGCCAAATTGCATTCGCCGCTTCAAAAAATCATTTTCATGGCTCATTGAATGATAAAGCTCAATACCAATTTCAAGTAAGCGTAGAAGATGTTTTAAATGATAGAGAAATCTCATACCCATTAACAAGAGCAATGTGTGCGCCTATTGGAGATGGAGCAGCGGCAGCTCTTATTTGTTCTGAAAAAGGTCTAAAACACTTTCCAACAGAAATTCAACAAAGGGCTATAAAAATTAAGGCAAGTGTACTATCTGGTGGAAAGTACCGAACCCCTCAAGAAACAGGATTATCCAGAGTGGCTGCAAAAAAGGCCTATAGGCAAGCTGAGCTAGAACCAAAAGATATTAATTTTGTCGAAGTCCATGACGCAACATCGTTTTGTGAAATATATCAGCTTGAAATGCTTGGTTTTTGTGAAATTGGCTCAGGAGGAAAATTTGTTGAGGAAGGTCATACTCAACTCGGCGGCAAATTACCCGTTAATTTATCGGGAGGATTGGTGTCAAAGGGCCATCCTGTAGGTGCAACTGGATTATCTATGGTACATGAACTAGCCGTGCAGCTAAAGGGAGAAGCAGGAAAAAGGCAAAGCGAAAGAAATAAGATTGGGCTAGCTGAAAATGGTGGAGGCGTAATTGGCTTTGAAGAGGCTGCGTGTTCTGTAATAATTTTAGAGGGTTCTTATTAGGACCAGTAGGGCTCTCTTAGAACTCTTTTCAAAACTTTCCCTAACGCATTTCTAGGGAACTCATCTCGGCTTTCTACTTTATTTAATCTCTGATGTTTTGCCAACCTTTCATTGCACCAGCTTTTAATTTCATTACAGTCAACCTCAACGCCATTTTTCGGAATTATGAGGGCTAAGCATGTTTCCCCCCATTTTTCATGGGGAACTCCTATGACAGTTACATCAATTACATCTGGGTGCTTGCCAACAATCTCTTCAATATCGATAGGAAATACATTTAAACCTCCAGATATTATCATATCTTTTTTACGATCAAGAATAGTTAGAAATCCATCTTCATCCACGCTACCTATATCTCCAGATTTTATAAAACTTCTACCCCTATTGTCAGTCCATATAAGGTCCTTTGTTAGTTCAACTTCACTATAGTATTCCTTCATCATACCGGCCCCATACCCAGCAATCTCTCCAGCTATATTTGAAGAGCACTCTTTACCTTCTTCATCAATAATTTTAATCTCAAATCCCAAGACTGGGGTCCCAACAGAACCAAATTTTTTCCTTTGGTCACAAGGTTTTAACATTGTGGCAAAGCCTTCAGAAAATCCATATAGCTCGAATAGGTTTTCGCTAATACTTGATAGAATATTTTCCTTTACATCAAGTCTCAACGGAGAGCCAGCTGATAAAATAGTCCTTAAAGAACTAAAACTATCTTTTTGTATGTTTTCCAAAGAAAGGATTGCACTAAACTGTGGCGGAACGAGGAAGGTATGCGTAATCCTCTCTTTCTGAACCAAATTTACAAAATCTTTTGGATCGAAACCATTCATTACATGAAGCGTGCCACCAACAAACAATGTGGGAAGCATCATTAGCCAAGTACCATTTGAATAAAGTGCAGTTGTCGTAAGCGACCTACATTCCGAAGTAAACGACATTTCGATCGCATTAGATGTTGCCCAATGACTTCTTGCTCTGTGTGTTTGAACTATGCCTTTTGGAACACCCGTCGTTCCTGATGAATAAATGATATTGAAATTGTCTTCTGGCCTACAGGTATATTCGAAAACATAATCTTTCTGCTCAGAAGAAATTTTCTTCCAACAATCCAACTCACCACCCAAGAATAGCAATTTTTCTTTGTCAATATTTTTAAACTGTGATAACTCCGTTTCGACCAAATTTATAAATTCATCGTCTACAATAAGCAATTTTGCATCACTATTATTTACTAAGACAGTTACTTGATCTTTAGTCAAAAGGCCAGACAGAGGTACAACACAGGCCCCCATTTTTACTATTCCGAAAATAAGCTCTAGTATTTCGGGTCGATTACCTACCAAGATTGCAACGTTATCCCCTTTATTGATGCCCATTTTCTTAAAAAAATTTGCTACCTTATTAATATTATGTTTTAGATCACGCCAAAGCCTGGTTATTTCACCACAACATATGGCTGGCTTTTCGGGTTGATAAGTACCATGGGTCTCAATTACATTTAAAATATCGAAATGGGTATTATCAATCATATTAAAGACTCCGATTTTAATGTTAAAAGCAATATCTATAATTTATTATAGACTTTATGATAATAGTGAATAAAAAATTTAAGAAACCAATTTATGACCAAAATATTTATTTTTAGCACTTTTTTACTTTGTATCTGGAGTACGGTAGTTCAAGGTTTTTCAACAACCGCTAGAACGGCTTTAGTCATTGATAATACTACTAGCGAAGTTTTACTTTCTAAAGATGTTGATCGTCCAATTCCTCCAGCTTCAATGTCAAAATTGATGACATTGTGGATGGTGTTTGAAAGTTTGGAGGAAGGAAAGATAGATTTGGATGATACTTTCAGAGTATCAAGAAAAGCATGGAAAAAGGGCGGGTCTAAGATGTTTCTACGAGAAGGTGCGTACGTCACAGTTGAAAACCTAATTAAGGGAGTGATTATCCAATCAGGAAATGATGCGTGCATCGTTTTAGCCGAAGGAATAGCTGGAACAGAGGAGAATTTTGCTGAGCTAATGACCATAAGAGCAAAGGAAATTGGATTGAGTAACTCGAACTTTACAAATTCAACAGGCTGGCCTGATCCTAAACACAAAATGTCTTCGAAAGATCTTGTGACACTAGCAAATAAAATTAGAGAGAGATATCCTATATACTACAAAATATTTGATGATTTAGAGTTTACTTGGGATAATATTTCTCAAAAGAATAGAAACCCTTTGCTTTTAATGAACCTAGGCGCCGACGGATTAAAAACGGGATATACTGAGGAAGCTGGTTATGGATTAATTGCTTCAGCAAAACAAAACGAAAGACGGATTACCTTTGTTATTACGGGTCTCAAATCTGTTGGGCAAAGAGCACGCGAAGCAAAAGGAATTACTACATGGGCTTTTAGAAAATTTAAATTGAAAACATATTTTAAAAAGAGCTCGATCATTTTGGAAGCACCTGTTTGGAGAGGAAAAAAAGAGCGCGTCAAGATCTCAGCAACCGAGGATGTTCGGATACTTCTTGCCAATGATGCTAGAGAGAACACTAAAATGCATATTGTCTTAAAAGAGCCGCTTATAGCTCCTTTGAAAAAGGGACAAAAAATAAATGGTCATTTAGTAATTGAAACAGCGCCCCTTGTTAAAATTAGAGAAGGTAAAAGGCAGTTATTTTATCCTATAGAGGTTAGTGAAGATTTAGGTAGAGGAGGCTTGGCAAATAAACTCGCAACTAATCTGAATATTTTGAAATCTAATTTTTTATCCCTATTTAGGTCTAACTAATGAAAGGTTTGTTTATTAGTTTTGAAGGAATTGATGGATGTGGGAAGTCTACTCAGATAGATCTTCTTGCAAAATACTTTACTAAACAGAAAAAAAATTTTGTTAAGACAGAAGAACCGGGTGGTACACTAGGGTCAAATGAAATAAGGAAAATACTTCTTAGAGAGAACAATTTCCATTGGTCAGTGGAAACTGAGACTTTGCTCTTCATGGCTGCCAGAAATGATCATGTCGAAAAAGTTATTAAACCTGCTATTAAAGATAATAAAATTGTTATATGCGACCGATTTATGGATAGTACGATAGTTTATCAAGGAATGCGAAGTCATCAGGCTAGAAAATTCAGCCTAATGTTATTTGAGCAAATAGGGATTAATCCAGATATTACATTTCTTATTGATATGGATCCAGAAGTAGCTCTAAATCGAGCGTTAAATAGGGCAAGTAACGAAGATCGATTTGAAAACTATGGAATTGACTTTCAATATCAGCTGCGAAAAAACTTTTTAGATCTTGCATACCAACATAGCGAAAGAATAAAAATAATTGATGGTAATAGATCTAAAGAGAATGTTGCTACCCAAATAATTGAGAGCATAAATAATTTGGTTCTGTAGTATGATAGAAAAAAAAAATCATACATTAGCAACATCCTTAAATAGGGGAGCTTCCTTTCTTTTTGGCCATAAGGAACAGATAGATTTTATATTAAATTGCATTAAGACCAGCCAAATTCCCAATGCATGGCTTTTTCATGGACCAGCGGGGATTGGCAAAGCTTCCCTAGCACTAAATGTAGCAAAAGTATTATCAGATGTTGGTTTTTTAAAACAGGAAAGACTGAGTCATATTTCTGAAAAAGATATTAGAGATCCAAATCTCTCTACTCAGTCAAACAATATTTTCTTTTGTGAAAGAAAATGGGATGACAAAAAAAAACTCTTTCAAAAAACTATTTCTATTGATGATATACGGGAACTCAATAGAAAATTTTCTCTATCTTCGACTGACAAATCTTACAAAGTTTGCATAGTTGATACAACAGAAGATCTAAATCTTTCTGCTTCAAATTCATTATTAAAATTGCTTGAAGAACCACCAAAAAAAACTCTCTTTATTTTAGTGTCAAATAACAAGCAGTCTATTCTGCCAACTATTCTTTCCAGATGCCAAAAAATTGCTTTCCAAAGACTAAATGAAGACGACCTAAGAAATATATCTATGGGCTTCTTGAAAGAAAATCAATTTGATCAACTCAAAAAGGCCGGGGCTCTGACTTCTTGTGAAGGATCTGTTAGAAAGCTTCTTAATTTTCTAGACAAAGAGTATATAGAATTTTTCAATGAAATGAAGGGCTTATTATTGGATCTTCCAAACCTTAATAGAAGAAAAGCTATCAAATTATTAGCAATGAACAAAAAATACCTAACTTACGATGATCCTGATAAATCATTGTTTGGAGTTCTATTAAGATTACTTGCGTCTCTTGCAAAAAATGAGATCAATTTGGTATTTAATAATAAATTAGTTAAAGAAGAGATTGATCTTATTGCAGCTCATTTGTATGCACAAATTTCACTTTTGAGACATCAATCAATGGAGTACAATATCGATGCTAAAAAAGTTCTTTTCTTAGCATTAAATATAATAGATTTGGCCTTTGCAAAATATAAAAAAGAATAAATCAGTTGTAATAGACAGCCATTGTCATTTGGACTTCAAGACCCTGACCGACGATCTTTCTGGTGTTATGAGTAGGGCGAAGTCTGAGGGCGTTCATAAAATGTTAACAATTGGGACAAACTATAGAAAAATAAGTGAGACAATTTCTTTGAGCGAAAGGTTCGAAGAAATATTTTTTGCGGCGGGAGTACACCCTAACCAGCCATCTGAAGAACTCAAATTTAAAAGTGAAGATTTACTATCGATTTGTAAGCATAAAAAAATGATTGGAGTGGGTGAAACTGGTTTGGATTTCCATTATTCCCAAGATAGTAAAAGCGATCAAATAAAATCATTGATCCAACATATTGAGGTAGCTAAAGAAGCAGATTTACCAGTTATCATTCATGCAAGAAATGCAGATAAAGAGATCGGAAAAATTTTATCTGAGCAATACCTCAAAAGCTCTTTTAAATGTGTTATGCACTGCTTTTCTTCGAGCTCCAATCTAGCAGAGGAGGTAATTGACTTGGGTTTTTATCTTTCAATGTCAGGTATTATTACTTTTAAAAATTCTCAAAATCTTAGGAATATATTTGCAAGAGTACCTATAGAAAAAGTTTTAGTTGAAACTGACAGCCCGTATCTAGCCCCTGTGCCACACCGTGGGAGATCTAATGAACCAGCCTTTGTTTCCTTAATTGCTAAGAAGGGTGCAGAAATTCTTAATGTGGATGAAGAATTTTTCCGGACACAAACTACAAAGAATTTCTTTACTCTGTTCAAGAAAGCATATTAATCATGTCATACAAATTTAGAATTTTGGGTTGTGGATCATCTGGGGGGGTTCCACGAGTTGGCTTTGGTTGGGGCAATTGTGATCCAATGAATAAAAAAAATAGGCGGCTAAGGTGCTCTTTACTTGTTCAAAGAATTATAAAATCAAAAAAAACAACTGTTCTGATAGATACCGGTCCAGATGTGAGGGAACAACTTTTACAAGCTAAAGTCACTAATTTAGATGCTGTATTATATACTCACTCACATGCCGATCATGTCCATGGCATAGACGATTTAAGAACTTTAGCATATCGAAAAAAAGAAAAAATTCCAGTATGGGCTGATAAAATAACCCAGGAAAGGTTGTTACAGGGCTTCTCATATATTTTTCAAACCCCAAAAAAAAGCAAATATCCCGCTATTTGCAAGCTCAATCTAATAAATTCAGAGGATGTTAGAATCCAAGGTGCTGGGAGCGAAATAAATTTTAAACCACTATCAGTTAACCACGGAGATATAGATTCATTAGGGTTTAAAATAGATAAACTGGCATATATTCCTGATGTTCTAAACATTCCATATTCGACTTGGAAGGAATTAGAAAATCTTGATTTTCTTATAATTGACGCTCTTCGTCGAGACCCCCATCCATCTCACACACATTTAGAAAAAACACTTCTATGGCTTAAAAAACTAGCACCAAAACGAGCTATTTTAACTAACTTACATAATGACTTGGATTATTCTGCGCTTAAAAAAGAACTACCAAAAAACGTTGAGCCTGCATTTGATGGTCTCGAAATTAATATAGCGTAATGTTTTTTGAAATTGCTGCGATAATTCTGCCAGTATTTTTAGTCGTATTATTAGGATTTTTTGCTTGCTCTAGCCATTTGTTAGAAAAGTGGTTTGTTGATAGTCTAGCAAAAATTTGCCAAAATTTTGGGATACCTTTTCTCTTATTTTACAACCTGGCAATCCTTGATCTAGATAATGCATTTGATTTTCGAATCTTAATTTGTTTTTACATCTCGATGGTAATCTCATTTTTGGCAATAAGTTGCATTAGTTACTTTATCTTTAAGCAACCTTATATAAATTCAATAATTTTAGGGTTTTGTGCAATGTTTTCTAATGGAGTTCTTTTAGGACTACCCATAAGTGAGCGAGCTTTTGGTTCAGAAGGCCTTTTTATCAATTACACTATAATTGTAGGGCATGCTCCATTCTGCTATTTGGTTGGCATTACGCTTATTGAAGTTATGAAAACTGACAACACTTCAATTTTTTCTGGACTACAAAATTCTCTAACCGCCATTTTTTATAACAACTTAACAATTGGTATTTTATTAGGTATCGGCTTTAACATGCTTAAATTTGAGTTTTCAGTGAATACAAAGGAATTACTGAGAATTGGGACGGTCTGGATTATACCAGTTTCGCTTTTCACAATGGGGGGGGTATTGTATTTTTACAGGATAACCAATACGTATAAAATACCTTTTGCAATAATCTTCGCTTCACTATTTTTACAACCTGCGGTTGTTTACTCATTGGGTGTATATATCTGGAACATTGATTTATACTTTTTAAGAAATGCAGTCATTATGGCCGCAATGGCTCCAGGTTTAAATGCCTATTTTTTCGCTAACATGTATCATAGCTGTCGAGCTACTGTAGCAACTACGATCTGTGTATCTACGGCACTGACTATATTTTCTTCGTCTTTCTGGATATATATTTTATCATAAATCATTTCCCATAGTGGGTGTTGAACCCCTCTTGGCAAAGTTTATAATGCATTGAGTCCTTACTGACACCCTGTCTGTATTTACAGTGGGTCTCAACAGCAGCGGCTCTATTCCCACCTATGAACTGTGTCGGGTTGTTAAAATAGCTTGGCCCGGAACAAGATGCTAAAGCTGCAAGCGCAATTATAAGGTATAGTGTTTTTTTCATACTAATGCCTCACTCTCTAAGATGAGTAATACACCCTTTAAACTTTTTTTCAATACATTTTCTAGATAACTGTTCAGCTCTTTTTATTTGGTCTGCTGACATTTTTGTTTCTAACTCAGTTCTCAACTGAATACTCCTGCTAATGCTACTGATATCCCTAGAAAGAAAAGTTGCTAAGTTGCAACTTACGTGTGCAAGGGTTAAATTTTTTTCTGCCCCACGCCCTAAAATAAAATTAGTAGCAAGAGCTAAGTGTGCTTCTGGATTCCCCAACTGAGCTGATTTTGAAAACCAAAAATGACTTTCTTTGAACTTTCCAAACTCTTCTTGTAATAAAGATGCGAGCCTAAATTGTGCAACATCGTTTTGATTAAACGCTGCCTTTGAATACCATTGAAGTGCTTTATTCTTATCAATGTTAGTTCCCTCACCCTTTTCATATTTTAGTCCAACGTTAATTTGTGCCTGAATGTGACCAGATGAGGCGGCTTTAGTGAAGAAGAACAAGGCTTTTTTATCGTTTTGCAAGACACCGTCGTAAAGGAACCCCAAAAGAAAATCAGCCTCTCCACTACCAACTTCTGAAGCTAATTTCCAGCTTTTCAATGCATCAGCGTAGTTTCCTTTGTCATAAAAATCTAACCCTTCCCTTATAAAGCCTCTGGGCGTGTCAGCTGCTGTTAAATTAGTATAGAGACAAATCCAAACCGATAAAAAGATCATTGATGATTTTAAGAATTTATATTTTGTATGTCTTTTTGACATTAACGTTTTCTCCTGTCGGGTTCTTTCATTTAAAGCATATATTATTAATTATGTCTTTTATTGAATGTTTTCCATATATTCTGTGGAAAACCCTGTGAATTAGTAGCAAAAAATTTTACTAAACCTCTGTTCAATAATAACTTCACCACATATGCCTAAATCTTAGGCAAGTTAAAAATTAATACTTGAAAAAGGGCACAATTTTTTCTAGATATGCATTCTCATAACTGGAGTAACAATATGGTCAAAGATTTGGAAAACGAAGAGATAGCCGAAACAGCAGACGTAGGTAAGATGCATAATATTACTTCGAAGGCTGGGAGACTAGCAATGGAGCTAGCAGCAGAAAAAAAGCGTCTTGCCCAAGAACTTGAGGAATTACAAGGCGAATACGATGACATTAAACCTCTGACTCCAACAGGAACTAGGGATTGGTATGTAAAGTGGAGCTCGATGATATTAGGTGTTATGGGTGTTTTTCTTATATCAGCAGAAGTATATCTCTTCGGGCAGTTAGCATACTTGATAAGTGCAATAGGGTGGATTTACGTCGGCATGCAGTGGGGAGACAGAGCTATAATGATAGGTTCTGCAATAAGTGCCACCGCTGTGGCGATGTTTTTAATAGAAAACCCATTGCTCTTTAGCAAATTTCTAAATTAAAATCTTGCCGAATAACTATGAACTTTTAAAAGATTTCAGAGAACTATTGATCTTTTTAAATGATTGACTGGCTACGTCGAGAGGTCGACCAGCCAATAGGCCACCATCTATTATAAAGTCTTGGCCTGTTACAAAGGTGCTCTCATCACTAGCGAGGTAAATAGCTAAGTTAGCGATATCTTCCGGTAACCCAGCTCTGGGTATGGGTTGAAAATCAATAAAGGCATCACTCGACTTAAGATGCTCATTACTCAAAGGAAGTTTTTCAGCTGATAATTTCTGACCAACTCCGAATATTTCGGTTATTATTGCTCCGGGCGAAATTGAATTAACCCTTACATTGTATTTCGCCAATTCAAGAGATGTAACTTTGCTAAAGTGGATTACGCCGGCTTTGGCAGCTGAGTAAACCGATCCACCACAGCCCCCCCAATGGCCAGCAATACTAGCTGTATTGACTATACTACCATGCTTTTGCTTGCCCATTATTCTTGCAGCTTCTCGAGTTCCAATAATTACACTTGTCAGAAGAAGGTCTAGGCTTTGTCTTATTTTTTCATATGAAATATCTTCAATATTTCTGACAAAATCTGGCGCACCCGCATTATTAAAGACAGCATCAATTTTCCCATAATGGCTAGAGGCTTCTTCTAGAAGGTTACAAATTTGATCCTCGTGTAACACATTACACTTAATAAACCGGCACCTCTCTCCGAGCTGATTTACTATTTTTTTTCCTTCATTTTCTCTTCTTCCAGAGATAACGACATTAGCCCCTTCAGAGATTGAAAATCTGGCTATTTCAAGTCCGATACCACTTGTTGCTCCTGTAATTATAACAACTTTATCAAGCAATCTATTTACCATAACAAATCCTATTCTTTAACCATGTTTTTCGTTATAGATATTTCTTCTTATCCATAAATATTTTCATCCTCTCTATACCCTTTAATATCTCGGGAGTACTTCTAGCATAAGATATTCTTATTTTTGATTTTCCTTTTATTGGGTCAAAGTCTATACCTGGTGTTATAGCGACACCACCAATATTTAGCATTTTTATTGTGAAATCATAGCTATCAGAAGAGAATGCACTGATGTCTATATATAAATAAAACGCACCGTCTGGTGGTGCTATATTATTGAAACCCATTTCAGACAGAGCGGCTAATAATATTTTCCTGTTCTCGCGGTATGTCTCTAGGTTTTTTTCTAGCTCATTTTTACACTCGAACGATCCTAGTGCCAGAATTTGACTAGCATGCGAAGCGCATATAAACATATTTTGCTGGATCCTTTCAACTACTCTTACATGATCTTTGGGAACAATGATCCATCCAATTCTCCAACCTGTCATCGAAAAATATTTCGAAAAGGAATTAATAATATAGCAGCTATTAGTATACTCCAGTAAGGTCGAAGGCTTCATATCGTATTGAATGCCATGGTATATTTCATCACTTATAAGCGATATCTTTTTATCTACGCAATAATTCACCAAAGCCTCTAAAGGCTCTCTTTCAATCATAGAGCCAGTTGGATTACCTGGTGATGCGATCAATAAGCCATTAATATCATATCTGCTTAGATCATTTGGAGTTGGTTGGAATTTATTTTTTTCAGTGGTGTTGATAAGTATGGGATTTAAATTAAGAGTTTTCATAATTTGCCGATAACTAGGGTAACCGGGATTAGGTAATCCCACTTTGTCAAGCTTGTCAAAGAGTGCGGTAAAAGCAAGTATAAAACCTGCCGATGAACCACCTGTTATTATAATCCTGTTCCAATCAACATCTAGTCCGTACCAGTCACCGTATAATTCAGCAATTTTTTTTCGTAAATCAGGCAATCCAAGTGCTACTGTGTAACCCATTGGGTTATCTTCCATAGAGGCTTTTAAGAAATCTTTTGCCGCTTTTGGAGCCGAGGTGCCTGGCTGCCCAACTTCCATATGCACAACTGTTTGGCCTTTTTTCTCAACTGCATTAGCCCTTTCCATGATATCCATCACGATAAAAGGATCTATTCTACTTCTCTGGGAACTTTTCATACTTCTTGGCTATTAAAAATTTTATTGTCTTTAAGTGCTAGTCTATATCACTGTGTGTTATTAAGTAGTTTACAATTTTCTAGCCCAACCTCTATACAAGATTTGGCGTTTTCTATGG
>CAZOIZ010000024.1:0-14625 GCA_964580005.1 uncultured Rhodobacterales bacterium | reverse complement strand
TGTGTTGTGGGAAGAATTTGTTTTAAAGAAAAATATAAAAAAAAAATCAAGCGACGCTAACGTAAAAATAAATAAGCTAAAATATAAAGTGTCACCCGTAAAAAACGATACCGTTTATCAATCTGATCCGGGGATGAGAAGCAGCCCTGTTTTAGAAAATAGTAAAACCAATAACCTCCTCAAACCGAGTTCTCCGAAAATAGATATTGATCTAGAGAAAAATAAATTACGACGAATAAAAAGTGGAAAGATTTGTATTGAGGGAACAATTGATCTTCATGGATTTTCTCTGAAGGAAGCCGAAAAACAGTTACAGCTTTTTGTCAGTAAAAGTTACTTGGTTAAAAAGCGACTCGTATTGGTAATCACCGGCAAGGGTAGGAATTCAAAGCCAAACATTTACGGGAAAATGAAAACTATAAAAAGCGAAATTAACAATTGGCTCTCGGATGGTTTCTATCATGATAAGTTACAGCATATATCTAAAGCGCTAGATAAGCATGGTGGCGATGGTGCATACTACCTTTTTCTGAGAAAATCAAAGAACATATTTTCTTAAATCATCTGTTTTAGATAGACTACCCACATGTTTTTCTACAAGATTTGCGTCCACCACTACCTTTTTTCCTTTTAAATCAGGGGCATTGAAGCTTACGGTTTCAAGTACCTTCTCCAAAATTGTATGAAGTCTTCTTGCCCCTATATTCTCGACATTAAAGTTAACTTCCTCAGCTAATGTGCATATCTTTTCGATACCGTCATCACTGAAAATGAGTTCAACTCCCTCTGTCTTGATTAACTCGATATACTGTTTAGTAAGACTGTTATCAGTATCTGTTAATATTTTTTTAAATTGTTCTTTTTTTAATGGGCTAAGTTGTACTCTTATTGGAAGACGCCCCTGCAGCTCTGGGAGAAGATCAGACGGTTTTGACAAATGGAATGCTCCTGAGCAAATAAAAAGAATTTGATCGGTTTTAATTGGACCATATTTAGTAGATACAATAGTACCTTCGATTAGCGGGAGCAAATCGCGCTGAACCCCTTCTCGACTCACCTCAGCAGATTTAGACCTTGAGTTTGTACAAACTTTATCTATCTCATCTATGAACACTATACCACTTCCCTCCACTCTTAACTTAGCCTCTTTTTGTATAATTTCCTGATCTAGAAGCTTTTCCATTTCCTGATCAATAAGTATTTTATGACTTTCTCCAACCCTAATTTTTTTCTTTTTCTTTAAAGAACCAAAATTCTTTCCAAAAATATCACTTAGGTTCATTACGCCCATGGAACCACCTGTAGATCCAGGTAAGTCTATCATAGGAAGTGGGTTGTTTTTCTCAAAAACCTCTATCTCTATTTCTTTTTCATCTAGAAGACCATCCCTTAGTTTTCTTCTAAAAGAATCTTTGGTGGATTCTCTTGCCTCTTCACCCGCAATATATTTCAACACAACGTTTTCCGCTTCGCTTTTTGCTTTTTCATAAATAGATTTACTCATCTCTTTTTTTACAAGAATTATAGCGTTTTCTAAGAGATCTCTAATTATTTGATCAACATCTCTGCCTACGTATCCTACCTCTGTAAATTTTGTTGCTTCTACTTTTAAAAATGGAGCTTTTGCTAACTTAGATAAGCGCCTGGAAATTTCTGTTTTTCCGACACCAGTAGGCCCAATCATCAGCAGGTTTTTAGGGTATATTTCATCTTTTATATCATTGGTTAATTGCTGGTGTCGCCACCGATTTCTTAATGCGATGGCAACAGATTTTTTGGCCTCTTCTTGACCTATTATAAATCTATCCAGTTCTTTTACTATTTGCTTGGGGGTTAGATTGTTCAACATATCATTTCGAATTCAAAGTTAAGTGTTTTATCTCACTATTAGTATAAACACATATTTCTGAAGCAATGTTAATTGCTTTTATAGCAATTTCTTCTGAACCTTTTTTCCCTTCATACAAAGCTTTTGCCGCGGCCAAAGCAAAATTTCCACCCGAACCGACTGCTGCAATATGGTTTTCAGGTTCTAATACGTCACCTGAACCAGTTATAATTAACAACTCAGCACCATCAGAAACTATCATCATAGCTTCCAAACTTCTTAAATATTTGTCGGTTCTCCAATTCTTAGCTAGCTCTACTGATGCTTTGGACAATTGTCCTGGATATTTTTCAAGTTTTTCTTCCAGTCTTTCTATTAGAGTAAAAGCGTCTGCAGTCGAACCAGCAAACCCAGCAATGACCTCATAGCCTTCGTTTTCTATAGACCTAATCTTCTGCGCTGTGCCTTTGATAATTGTGTTACCCAAACTTACTTGTCCGTCACCCGCAATGGTCACGCTTCCGTTTTTTCTTACACCAACTATAGTTGTCCCATGCATATTATTCATAATTAATTCAGGTTAAAGTTCTGGCCACTTCCTGGGTTGTAAAAATTTCAATTACATCATCTTTTCTTATGTCTTCGTATGCCTCAAAAGCCATTCCGCATTCCTGGCCAGATTGAACCTCTTTAACTTCGTCTTTAAATCTTTTTAGTGTTTTTAGTTTCCCTGTATGAATAACCACATCTTCCCTCAGGAGACGAACACCAACATCCCTTTTCGCATGTCCTTCTGTCACTAAGCAACCAGCAATTTTTCCAACACCAGTTATTTTGAAGACTTCTTGTATTTTTGCATAACCTATAAATGTTTCTCTTACTTCCGGTGATAGCAAACCCTCGGCTGCTTTAGTTATGTCGTCTACGAGATCATATATTACCGAATAATATCTTATATCAATTTTTTTCTGAGACCCGCTCTCTCTTGCAGCGGTATTTGCTCTTACATTAAATCCAATAATAATAGAATTAGATGAAAGAGCTAAGGTTATATCACTTTCCGTTATAGCGCCCACCCCTGAATGGACAACTCTAACCTCGACCTCATCACTTTTTATTTTTTCCATTGCTTGGACAATAGCTTCACCAGATCCTCTTACGTCACTTTTAACAATTATTGGAAGATAAGATAACTTCTCGTCCTCCTTAGCTTTAGCCAACAACTGATCGAGTGAAGATCCCATCCCTATGGTATTTTTTTTGTTTTTTAAATTTTGTTCTCTATATAGAGATATTTCTCTAGCTTTAGCCTCACTTGGTAAGACGTTCAGTATATCTCCAGCTTCTGGGGTTCCGTTTAGTCCTAAAACTTCCACAGGTGTTGAAGGCAAGGCAAAATCAATTTTTTCTTTTTTATCATCAAAGAGAGCCCTTACTTTACCCCATTGTTGACCTACGACGAATATATCGCCCTTTTTTAAAGTACCTTTTTGAACTAAAACGGTCGCAACGGGACCTCGCCCCATATCGAGTTTTGCTTCGACCACCGTTCCCTCAGCTGGCCTCGTTTCATTAGATTTAAGCTCCAATAATTCAGCTTGTAGGGTTATGCTCTCGAGCAATTTTTCTAAACCTGTTCCATCAGTTGCAGATATCTCTGCCTCAAGAACATCTCCTGACATGCTCTCTACTACTATACCATGTTGCAAAAGTTCTGTCCTCACCTTGTTTGGATCAGACCCTTGTTTGTCTATTTTGTTTATTGCTACAATCATTGGAACTTTCGCTTCCTTGGCGTGATTGATTGCTTCAATTGTTTGTGGCTTTACACTGTCATCTGCAGCAACAACTAGTACCACAATATCAGTAATGGTTGCCCCTCTTGATCTCATGTTACTAAATGCCTCATGTCCCGGAGTATCAAGGAATGTAATCTTTTGATTTTTCTCGACGATAATTTGATAAGCGCCTATATGTTGGGTAATGCCCCCGGCTTCACTGGAAACGATATTTGTTTTTCTGAGAGCATCCAGCAACGTTGTCTTACCATGATCAACGTGACCCATTATTGTGACAACTGGAGGTCTTGGAGATTTAACCTCTTCGTTATTATCATCAATGTTAATTATTACGTCTTCTACGTCAGCATCTGACACCCTTATAGCATGGTGACCAAACTCTTCTACTAATAGGGTAGCCGTATCGATATCAATAGCTTGGTTTTTTGTCACCATTATTCCATTTGTCATTAGTTTTTTTACTAGGTCAGCAGATCGTTCTGCCATTCTGTTGGCGAGTTCTTGAACGGTCAGGGGAGTATCTGGAATTTGAACGTCACGAATAATTTTTTCTCTTTCCAAAGAAGTTTCTAACTGTTGTCGCTTTTCTTTTTCTTGTCTTCTTCTTAGAGAAGCTATAGAACGTTGCCTACCTCCATCATCTCCTAAGGCCTGTGTTATGGTAATCTTACCAGATCTTCTTTTGTTTTCGTTTAATTTGGTTGCTTTAAAATTTGGCTTTTCGCCATTGTCTTTTGATTTATTTTCAAAAGAAGTTTTCTGAGTGCTCTCGTTTTTTGTTCTCTTTTTTGACCCATTTAAATCTGGTGTTTCTAAATTTAACGTATCAGGACTTTTTATTTTATCTTTTACTTCTATTGTCTTCGATTCTTTTTCTTGAATTTTTTTATTTTCTTTAGTCTGCTCCTGCAGCTTTTTTTCTTCTACTTTTGATGCTTCTATGGCCTTTCTTCGCCGTAAGAGCTCTTCATTTTCATTGGTTTCAATTTTGGAAAAATTATTTTTATCGTTATCTTCAGCTCCGGGGCTTTTTTTTGATATTAGTAGTTTTTTCTTTCTTGTTTCTACTACAACGGATTTTGATCTACCATGTGAGAAACTTTGCCGAACCATATTAGTCCCTCCTTTAAGTCCTAATACTTTAGGTTTCCTATCTCTATTTTCACTATCGGTCATTGCAATCACTATTAATTAATGGTTATCTATAAAACCTTTTAGTTTATTTAAGTCCACTTGAATAGTTTTTTTAAAAGTTTTGGACAAAATACCAACATATTTGACATTATTTTTACCAGTGCTTTTTTCTAAATCCTTTTGTTCAAGCATGCATTCAAAAATAGAAATATTTTTCGATGAAAAAAATGAATTATTTAACAAGCTCTTCGCTTCCTTAGCTACCAGTATCAAACAGTGTTTTTTTTGGTTTAGTTGAGTTTTTATTGCATCTATACCTATTGCCAAGTTACCACTTTTATTTGCCAAAGATATGCTATTGAGGACTTTTTTTCTAAGAATCTTTGAAATTAGAGCGCCAAGGTCTGTTGTTAGAAACTCTGGGACCCCAAAATAGACTTTTAACTCTTCTTTTTCTAAAATGTCAGTTATAAGGGATTTGTTGGCTGGAAGCCAAACTGATTTTCCAGAAAGATTATCGTGTAAATCTGGTACTAGCTTATTATCAGGGGAGAGACAAATCTTTATGAAATTATCTTCGTTAAGATCATCGCTATCCGAGAAGGTTTTTTTATTCAGAATAATCAATATTCTTTAATATTTTACTATTTATCAAGAGACTTTATTATCTCTTCAGATTCTTCTTTTGTGACCCAACCTAGCATTTCCCTAGCCTTCATGATAAGTTGTTGAGCCTCAGAAAGAGAAAGCTCAAATTGTTCGAGTAACCCCTCGTCCCTCACTCTTTTTCCATCAACAATCGTATAACCGCCAGCTAGTTCCCAATCCGCACATGTTGCAAAATCCTTGAGCGATTTTATTCCGTCTTTAACTAATACTTCCAGCATCTGTGGATTCAATCCCTCGAAGTTTAAGAGATCATCTTCAATTCCATTGGATTTAGCAAAATCTAATGATCTTTTATTCAAGTTTTCGAGATAATCTTTTGCTCTCTCCTGAAGTTCTGTTGCTGTTTCTTTGTCAAAGCCATCAATTGAACTAATTTCACTAGACTCAACAAAAGCAACCTCTTCCATAGTAGAAAACCCTTCAGAAACAAGAAGTTGAGCAACCATTTCATCAACATTTAGGTGCTCCATAAAAAGTTGTGATCTTTCGCTGAACTCTTCTTGCCGTCTTTGTGATTCATCTTCCTCTGTTAAGATATCTATGTCATATTCGGTCAACTGACTTGCAAGCCTAACGTTTTGTCCTCTGCGACCAATTGCTAAGGACAGCTGATCGGTAGGAACAACAACCTCTATTCTTTTAGCATCTTCATCCAAAACTACTTTACTAACTTCTGCCGGTTGAAGAGCGTTAACAAGAAACGTTGGGGCATCATCATTCCAAGGGATAATGTCAATTTTTTCACCCTGAAGCTCATTTACAACAGCTTGAACTCTGCTTCCTCTCATTCCTACACACGCTCCTACGGGATCTATAGAGTTATCATGCGACAAAACACCAATTTTTGCTCGACTTCCAGGATCACGACAAACGGTCTTTATATCAATAATACCGTCATAAATTTCAGGAACCTCCATTTTAAATAGTTCTACTAGAAACTCAGAATTAGTTCTAGATAGGAAAATTTGTGGCCCCCGCGCATCTTCTTTTACTTCTTTAATGTAAGCTCTTACCCTATCACCTACTCGCATAACTTCCCTTCTAATTAGCTGATCTCTTTTCAATACTGCTTCAGCTCTTCCTAAGTCTACTATTACGTTGCCATACTCTACTCTCTTTACCTGACCATTTATTATCTGTCCTACTTTGTCTTTATATTCTTCATACTGCCTTGCGCGGTCTGCTTCTCGCACTTTTTGAACAATTATTTGTTTGGCGGCTTGGGCAGCTATTCTACCAAAATCCATAGGTGGTAACTGCTCTTCAATAAAACCTTCGAGAGACACTTGAGGGTTAATTTTTTTTGCATCAGCTTCATTAATTTCAGTGAAATGGTTCTCAACTTCCTCAACAACCTTTCGCCATCTTGACATTGACACTGTTCCTGATTTTGTATCAATATCAGCTCTTATATCATATTCCTGTCCATATTTAGATTTGGCTGCTTTAGCCAGGCTTTCTTCCATCGCTTCTATTACTAACTTTGGATCGATTAACTTTTCTTTAGCTACTGCATCTGCTATTTGAATAAGCTCACTGCCACTTCCTGATGAAATATTCATTTAAACTCCATTTCCTTTAATCTTTTTAAAGACATCCCTTCTAGATCTAATTTAATGTCTAATACACTAGATAAGTCTATGCATTTCTCTCCATTTTTGTTCAACAAGGTTAGCGAATTTGGGCTATAGTTTACGAGTTTTCCTCTTCCTGTATAGGCCTCACTTTTAACCTTTACATTATAGTTTTTGTACTTCATAAAATCATCCAATGAGGAAAGATATCTATCTATTCCAGCAGAAGATATCTCAAGCCTGAATGGATCTTTTATTATATTTTCAATATCCAAAAGAGAGCTTATTTCATCAGAAAATTCTGCGCACTCATCGACTGACAATTTTCCTTCGATCTTATCTAGAAAAACCAATAACTTTAATTCTTTACCCTTACTAAACAGTATTTTAACGATCCTCAAACCTTTATCCAAAACAAAGGCTTCTAATGCCTTGAATATTTTTTTCTCTGTGCTTGTGTTCGCAACTAAATTTAGCAATAAAGATCTCCAAAAAAAAAGGGCCAGAAAGCCCAAAACTAAAACCAAATTAAAGTGGCTTTATACAAGACTTTTAATTTTAAGACAATAGTAAATTGATATCTCAAAAGTCTGAAGTTATACCCTTAACTTCCCAGTCACCGTATCTAGTCGGCTCAAGTCCACCACGCCCCTTTTTTTCCACTGGCATTTTTTTATCATAAGCGCTTTTATCAGAATGCCTTTTCTTAGCTTCTTCTAAAGCTCGTTTGGCCTGTTCTGATTCTTTGGTCGTATTAGTCATCACTATCGTTTATGTATAATTAAAAATTGACGTAGAAATATATAATATAGTAGCACTGAACAACAAATCAAAATTCGGTAGAATGAAGAAAAACACAAATAAGAAAAACTCAACCGACAGAATTTTGGTTGTAGCCTATTTTATCGTTTTAAATGTTTTCAAGAGAAACATTTCGACAAGAGAGTCAAAAAATTCAAAGGCGATAAAATATTCAAGTCTCTCTAATGCAGATAAAGCAAAATGCAATGATCTTGTGCAAAAAGCATTAAGATTTGCCGTTTATCTAGATCCTTGGATTAACAGAAACAAAAAGGGTAGGTTAAGGGTAGAGCTTTTCTGCCTTATAAGACTTGCCCTTATAGATATTTTAGTCAGAGAAGTAAGGCAAGAAACAGTTTTAAAAAAATATTCAGATTTGGCGTTTTCTTCTGAAAGGACAAAGCACGGCAAAGATCAATTAAGGTTCTTTATAAACTTGGGCTTTTCGGAGTTAAAAAAAAAATCTCTTAATCCCTTGTTTTTGTTTGAAAATAAATTGCGTGAGACTTTGATAGAGCAACATAGCTTAGAGAGAGTAAAAAGAATAGAAAACATTTTTTCTAAGCCTTCTTATATGGATTTAAATATAAAAAAAAGCGTATCAAAAGAAAATTATTTTGGACGGGTTAAGGGGTCATCTGTTGACGATTCCCATTTTAGGTTATCTCAAAATGTAAGCCTTATGCAGATGAGAGGTTATCACTCGGGGGACTGGTGGGTGCAGAGCTTTTCCGCATCTTTGCCTGTTAAATTGGCACCGATGAATTTTGAAGGGAAAACTGTTTTAGATGTTTGTTGCGCTCCTGGAGGCAAGTCGTTTCAACTGGCAGACCGGGGTGCAATTCTTACTTCAATTGATAAGTCTGAGAATAGACTGAGTCTTATGAAGAACAATTTGGATAGACTGAAATATGATTTGGATTTAATTTGTACAGATATTTTTGACTATCAACCGAAAAAAGTTTTTGATATCATTCTAATAGATCCACCATGTACCGCCACGGGTACCATTGGAAAGAATCCGGATCTTCAATTTCTTAGCCCACTTGATAAATTAGCCGAATTATTAGATATACAGCAAAAAATGTTAGAACGTTGTTCCCGTTGGCTTAAGAATAATGGATTTATAATTTACTCTGTTTGCTCACTTCTAAAAGAAGAGGGAGAGGAGCAGATTAAAATTTTCTTAAAAAACAATAAGAGATATAGTGTGGTTAATCCGCGAACACAAGGTCACATTGATCAAGAAGGCTTTGATATTCAGATAGAAAGCGGGGTCAGAATAATGCCCTTTTTAGAGGAAAACATAGGGGGTACCGAGGGTTTTTATATTGCATATTTGCAGTTAAAAGGAAAAAGTAGTTAGATGCAGTTTTTTATTAAAGAGCTATTATTTTTTTGTATCGAAAAGTTTTTTCTTGAAACGTCAAAGCGATTAGCTCGTATATTTCCTGCCCAAAAAAGAGTATTGGTTTTGAAAGAGCTACCCAATTCAAGTATAGGCGATGTAGAGATAGGCGAGAGTTTATTAAAAAAAATAAGTCTATTTGGTAATGTTATTTTGGATGTGAAAACGGATAATCCTTGGCGCATTTTACCTTTTTCAGAAGAAGTGGAGGTTGGCATTGATGGTTTCTCATGGCTAAACGATCTTGCAATTGTAAACAGCTTTAGCGGCAGAGAGTTATCTAAAGCGTGGATTGACTCTTTTCCTTTAGACCGATTAAACAGGAATGTACAATCAAGTTCTGCAAGGCTTGCTGCAATAGTTAGAAATTTTTCATATATAAAAATTTTCAGTGATACAAGGCATATAAAAAAGGTCACTAAGATACTTAATAATGACTATTTTTTCATAAAATTTTACAAAAACTTTTCATTTAATACCTTAGAAAGAATTTCTATTTGCCACAGCTTGGTTCTAGCTGGTTTTGCCTTAAACCTTACGAAAAAAAAGCAAAAAAAAATCATTAAATATATGGTAAAGCTCCTGTGTCTTTATAAAAACAAAGTTAAAAAGGGCCAAATAAGAAATCCCGAAGAGTTATCCAAAATATTTTTCTATTTGCTTGAAACAATTGAAATTGCAAAAAATCTAGAGAGTGATAAGCCGTTGATCGAGGAAGAAAAATTAAGAAAAATAGCGTACTTTTTTGGTGCTTCTCTAAGATATTTGCAGTTTCGTAACGGTAACTTAATTAGCGCCCATGGTGGTTGTTTGGGCGATTACAACAGATATGTAAAACTTCTTGGAGAGATAAAAAAGTACAGAGGAGGTGATGAAGTTAGCAACCTTGGTTTCTCGCGATTAGACGGAGCTAGAATGTCAATGATTATTGATACAAGCCCCCCGCTTTATGGGAATAGATTTGGGATAGCACATGCAGGTTTTTCATCTTTTGAGTTGTACTACGGGGCCACTGCTATTTTTGTTAATTGCGGGGGAGGTAACAGGTTTGGGCAAGAATATAGGAAATATTGCCAAAGTTCTAAGGCGCACAATGTTTTGTTGTTTAATGAAAAATCACAATGTTCATTTGGAAAGAAGCCTTTTTCAAGAAATAATTCTTACTATTATTTAACGGATGGGCCTAGGAATACCAAGTTAAATTGTGAGAATTCTATCACTGAAAAAATAGTGGAGTTGTCTCATGATGCATATAAAAAAGATTATGGTATATCAGTTAATAGAAGGCTTTCGATGGATCTTGTAAATAATTGCGTGAAAGGACAAGATTCAGTCCTCCCTATACGTAACGATCCAAAAAAAAATTTGATTGACTCCTCTATTTCCCTCTATTTTCATGTTCACCCTTCAATATCTTGCAAAATAAAGCGAAATGGTGTTTTGCTTCAAATTCCAGGTAACAAAAAGATGTTCTTTACTTATACAGGAGGAAATTTGACCCTCGAAAAATCAACCTATATCGGGAACTTTTTTGAACCTCAAGATATAACAAAACTGGTCATTGAAAATAGTGTGCAACAAAGCGAAAGTAAAATAAATTGGAAAATAGAGGAGTTGATTGATTGAAATTAGGAACAATACCGATCCGAAGAGCATTGATAAGTGTAAGTGACAAGCACAATTTAAGCGATTTAGGAAAATTTTTAGTCGGTTTGTCCGTAGAGATTATCTCCACTGGAGGAACAGCAAGATATTTAAAAAAAGAGGGTTTAAACGTTAAAGAGGTAAGCGATCTCACGGGATTTCCCGAGATTTTAAATGGTCGAGTTAAAACACTCCATCCAAAAATTCATGCTCCAATACTATTTGATAGGGATGATAAGGTCAGCGTTAAGGAGTTAAAAAAAATGGACTCTAAACCTATAGATCTCGTTGTTGTAAACCTTTATCCTTTTGAGGCTATTTTAACAGGCAAAGGCTCCAAAAAAGACACAATTGAGAATATCGACATAGGTGGAGTAGCTTTAATGAGAGCTGCAGCAAAGAACTTCGACCATGTAATGGTTATTTCTGATCCAACAGATTATGTCGAATTAAAGAAAGAACTAAAAAATTTTGGAGGGTGCACTCGACGAAAAACTAGAAAGTTTTTTGCAGGGAAAGCATTTTCTGAAACTTCTTATTACGATCACATAATTACGGGCTGGTTCCTTTCAAAAAAGCAGGTTCAACCAATTAAAAGCCGCGTCTTTGGAGGAAAATCAAGACAAGCTTTGAAATATGGAGAGAACCCCCACCAAAATGCGGTATATTTAAACAGCCCTAATCTTGAAAAAAAAACAAAATATTTCATGAATATTTTGCAAGGAACTTTATCTTACAACAACCTTATAGATTCAACAGCTGCCTACAAAATATTGTGTGAGCTTGAAGATTATAACAAGCCATCCTGTGTAATTATAAAACATGGAAATCCTTGTGGAGTAGCAATTGATAATAATACCTTGATGGCTTATAAAAAGGCTCTCGAAACGGATCCTGTATCCGCTTTTGGAGGGATAGTGGGTATAAATCAATCAGTTGACGAGAAACTGGCAAAGAAAATATTGGGTGTATTTACGGAGATGATAATTGCTAAAAGTTTCACACCTGCAGCAATTAAAGTGCTCACTTTAAAAAAGAACATTAAAATAGTTGAAATAAAGAAATTTGATGGAAAATTGTTAGATGAAGAGGAGGTAAGATCGGTTATTGGGGGGTACCTCATGCAAGAAACATCAATCGGCCATTCTAATCAAGAGGAATTCAGGGTGGTCACGAAAAGAAAACCGAGTAAGGGGGAATTTAAAAACTTAGTTTTTCTATGGAAAATAGTAAAACATGTAAAATCGAATGCTATCGTTGTAGGAAAAAACTTTTGTATTACTGGAATTGGTGCTGGCCAGACGAATAGAGTGGGAAGCGTGAAACTTGCACTCAATAATTCAAAAACGTTAGAAAAAAAGTCTCTGAAAAATGCAACAACTTTAACTTATGGTCTAGCTTCTGATGCCTTTTTTCCATTTTCAGACTCTATCGAAATGGCTTCTCGAAATGGAATATCCTGTATTATTCAACCTGGGGGATCAATCAACGATTTAGACGTAATTAAGGCTGCGGATAAGTTAAAAATAGTAATGATTTTTACAAAAAGAAGACTGTTTAGTCACTAAATATGGGCTTGGATTCCGCCGCTAAAAGTATAGGTACTCCCTCTCGAATTGGAAACTTTAATTTAGCTACCTTTGATACAAGATAGTTCTCGTTTTTATCATATAACAAAGCCCCACCACTTATTGGGCAAACCAATAGTCTTGTTAGGTTGGTATTAAAATCATCTTCCTTTTTATTGGACATATTGACTTTCGATATCATTTTCCGATGATAACTTCATCAAAGTCACTAACACGTCTAGTCTATTTACTATTGTTTCCGCCTCCAATAGAACCTGCTTTTCCTCAGGTTCAAAAGGACAAAGCATCGATAAAGAATTTACAAGAACCTCTTCTCTAGCTTTCTTGAGGACCTCCCAGTCAGAAGCTATTTGTGCGCTATCTAAATATTTTTTTAAAATCTCTAAAAAGCCATTTCTATCAAAACTATTTAATCCTTCAAAAGGAACAAGGTCATTTGCATACAACCCCCAATCAATTTCCGATAGAATATATGGCTTTTGATGTTTAATCTCTTTTGTGAATTTAAATCTTGAAATTCCCTCCAGGGTAATGAGATATCTTCCATCATCGGTTTCAGTAAATGAGACAATCCTACCAGCACAGCCCACCTTTTGGTATTTATTTGCTTCTTTTAGGCTGTCTCCTGTATTTATTTTTATAGGCTGGATCATTCCAATGAGTCGATGCTTACTCGCAAGCGCGTCTTCAACCATATTAATGTATCTCGGTTCAAATATATTTAGTGGAAGTCTGCTGTTGGGTAGCAACAATGCACCGGGCAAAGGAAAGAGGGGTATGTTTTCTGGTAATTTTTTCATATAAGGCCTAAACAAAAACTAGAGATGTTAGAGCTCTTCGCCCTTTTTTGGAAAGTTCATTCTCGCTACCAAGATGGTCAAAGATTAATAGGAGTTGTTTTTTGGCATAACCATCTTTCCATTCTTTATCTTTTCTAAACATCTCCAAAAGTATGTCTATACACTCAGAGAAATTATTCTCGTTAAAAAGAATTTTAGAATAATTCATTTTAGAGTCGAGGTCAGCAGGGTTCTTCGTAATTCTATCCAAAACTTCTTTCTTGCTGTCCTTGACATCATTGTTTTTTAAAAGCTCGTACGATGAAATAGCACTTTTAATCGCATTATTTTTAAGGATTTCAGGTGTCAGGTTTTTTAATAATTGTTCAACTTCGTCAAAATCACCTAATCCAATAATTGACCGGATTAATAGAGAGTAATTTTCTGGAGAGGGATTAGATTTAATCAATTCCTCGGAAGTTAATTTCACCTCTCGAAACCTTCCTTCAGAGAGTAAGAGCTCAAGCTCTTCAGATACATTGGAATTAGTTTTCGAAAATTTTTTTATTAGTGTATCAAAAAATTTTTCTACATCTGGCTCTGTTTTAGCACCCATAAATCCATCAACTGGTTGACCGTCTGAAAAAGCGAAGACTGCTGGTATGGATTGTATTCTAAGTTGAGAGGCAATTCCTTGATTTTCGTCGATATTAACTTTAACTACTTCTAGATGCTCTTTCTTTTTTGCTGCTTGACTTTCCAGAATGGGAGTTAACGCCTTACATGGTCCACACCACGGTGCCCAAAAGTCAACTATTACTATCTTTTCCTTGGATTTTTCAATTACATCGGAAACAAATGTATTTTCATCTACACTTTTCATAGAATCTACAATCATTTAACAACGTCCTTTCTCCATGAAGCTAATATAATTCATTAAATCTATTAACAAAATTTTTTCTTACAATAAATGGCGCCTCTGGCAACAAACTGGACTCAAACCCCTCAATTTCTTTTTGTTTTCCAAATATTCTATCTGCATCCCGTTGTGAAAACCCCGCAAGATTTATAGCTTCCAACCAGGCAGCCTTTTTGTCTGCTATTTTTACGCGTTTTTTAATTGTTTCAATTTTTTTTGTTGGGATATTGAATCTCATACAAATCGCCGTTGTTAAATTTTCATCTAATTCTTCATATTCTGCACCCAAGTGCGATTTTATAGGAGAGATCATATCGCCTATCACGTATTCGGCAGAATCGTGAAGTAAAGCAAATAATTTCGAGGGATTATCCATGTCTGGGAATTGCATTGAAAAGATATTTTCTACTAAGAGACTGTGTTGCGCTACTGAAAAAGGGTAGTCACCGACGGTTTGTCCATTCCATCTAGCTAAAAACGA
>CAZOIZ010000023.1:0-14639 GCA_964580005.1 uncultured Rhodobacterales bacterium | reverse complement strand
GAATAAGGACATTAAGGAGTTCTGTTATGAAAAAGATCGAAGCAATTATAAAACCATTTAAACTAGATGAAGTTAAGGAGGCGCTTCAGGAGTTTGGCGTACAGGGCCTTACAGTAACTGAAGCCAAGGGATTTGGTCGACAAAAAGGACATACCGAATTGTACAGAGGTGCCGAATATGTTGTCGATTTTCTTCCAAAAATTAAAATAGAGATCGTTGTTTCAGACGAAATTTACGAGGACGTTGTATCAACAATTACGGAAAAGGCAAAAACTGGAAAAATTGGAGATGGGAAGGTTTTTGTTACAGACATATTGAGTGCGGTGAGAATACGTACTGGCGAAGATGGAGATGACGCACTTTAAATTCAAATCAAAACTTTAGAAGGGGTTATTTAATGACAATTAAAAAAGTACTTAGTGAAATAAAAAAAGGTGATTACGAATACGTTGACATGAGGTTTACTGATCCTAGAGGAAAGCTTCAGCACGTAACTGTTATGGCATCTGAAGTTGATGAAGGTTTTCTTAAGAGTGGATGGATGTTTGACGGTTCTTCTATTGCTGGATGGAAGTCAATTAACGAGTCTGATATGAAACTAATGCCTGATGTTGACTCAGGATATCTAGATCCATTTTATTCGGAAAAAACATATTGTTTGCACTGTAATGTTGTTGAACCAGAATCTGGAAAGCTGTACGGTAGAGACCCAAGAAGCACAGCTGTTAAAGCAGAAGAATATCTCAAGAAAACTAAAATCGGTACAAAAGCTTTTTTTGGACCAGAAGCCGAATTTTTCCTTTTTGATGATGTCAAGTTTTCGAACTCGATGAACAAAGTCAGCTTTGAAGTAGACGCAATGGACGCTTCATGGAATACGGATACAAGCTATGAAATGGGCAATATGGGTCACAGACCTGGGGTCAAAGGCGGCTACTTCCCTGTAAATCCGACGGACGCTGGTCAAGATATTAGGTCAGAGATGTTGTCTACAATGAAAAGAATGGGAATGAAAGTTGATAAACATCACCATGAAGTTGCTTCATGCCAGCATGAACTTGGCCTTATTTTCGACTCACTGAAAACCCAAGGGGATAACCTCCAAAAATATAAGTACGTAATCCAAAATGTGGCTCACTCTTATGGCAAATCTGCCACCTTTATGCCGAAACCTGTAGCTAATGATAACGGAACGGGTATGCATACGAACATGTCTATCTGGAACGGTAATAGTCCGGTATTTGCCGGTAAAGAATATGCGGGCTTATCGAAAAACGCACTATACTATATTGGCGGAATACTAAAGCACGCTAAGGCTTTGAATGCCTTCACGAACCCTTCTACAAACTCATATAAGAGGTTAATTCCAGGGTTTGAAGCACCTGTTTTACTTGCTTATTCAGCAATGAATAGATCTGCGAGTATCAGAATCCCATACGTAGAGTCGTCTAAAGCTACCAGGGTAGAAGCCAGATTCCCAGATCCCACTGCAAACCCATACCTTTCTTTTGCTGCGCTTTTAATGGCTGGATTGGATGGAATAAAAAATAAAATTGATCCAGGAGAAGCTGCGACAAAAGATTTGTATGACCTTCCACCAGACGAGTTAGCTTCCATTCCTACGGTTTGCGGAAGTCTTAGAGAGGCTTTAAATAGTCTGGAAAACGATCATGAGTTCCTACTTCAGGGAGATGTATTCAACGTTGATCAATTAGAGGGATACATGGATCTAAAGTGGGAAGAAGTTTATGCAGTTGAGCATACTCCTCACCCAGTAGAATATGGTATGTATTATTCTCTTTAAGGTATTTAGACTTTTTTGATAAGGCGTAAAAAAACTTACGCCTTTCAAAAATTAACGTTTTACTGTCATTATTGAAGTGGTTGATGTAACGTTGTATGAATAACACTTCAAGGACTTTAGTCATAAAAAAATCAAAGAAATCATATGACGCTTCTGCGATAGAGGTTCTAGAGGGGCTAGAACCAGTTAGGAAACGCCCAGGTATGTACATCGGAGGTACCGACAGTAAAGGACTTCACCATCTTGTATCCGAAGTATTAGATAACTCTATGGACGAAGCCGTTGCTGGTTTTGCAACAAAAATCGATATCGAATTTACATCTGAAGATGAGATATCTATATCTGATAATGGACGGGGGATACCAACAGATTTCCATCCTAAGTTTCCGGATAAAACTGCTCTAGAAGTTATTTTTTGCACCTTACATGCCGGGGGAAAATTTTCTGGCAAAAATTATGCAACCTCAGGTGGTTTACATGGAGTAGGTGTTTCTGTTGTTAATGCTCTTTCAGAGAAGTTAACTGTAGAGGTTGTGAGAAATAAAGTTTGTTATTCCCAAAGTTTTTCTAAAGGCATCCCACTGGATAAATTGAAAAAAATTGGGGAAAAGAAGGTAAATTCTGGAACAAAAATTACATTTTCTCCTGACCGAACAATATTTAATAGCGACCAATTTTTTAGTGCTGAGAAAATATATGAATTAGCTAAATCTAAAGCTTATCTGTTTTCTGGGGTAACTATTGACTGGAAAGCACCAAATCTCGCAAGCAATCATTCAAATAAAATACCAACCGCCGAGAGATTTCACTTCGAAAATGGCCTTGTTGATCTCGTCAAATCTAATACTGAATTAGAATACAATATTACAAACGACTATTTTGTGGGAGAATCTGGTTTCAAAGAAAAATTTGATCCAAAAGAAAAAGGGTCTATCCAGTGGTGTGCTTGTTTTAATACTTATAACCCTATAATAAAATCATTTTGCAATACAATTCCTACAAGTGATGGAGGGACACACCAGAGTGGTTTTCTCAATGCAATTGCTAAAGGATTTAAGTCGTATCTAGAACTAATCGGAGATAAAAAATACTCTGATATTAATAAAGACGATGTTCAAGAAATCTTATCTAGTTCTATTTCAGTCTTTGTCGAACAACCGCAATTTGTTGGACAAACAAAAGACAAGCTATCGAATTTAGAAGTGCAAAAGAAAGTTGAGAGTATAATCAAGGACAGGTTCGAAAATTGGTTGGCCAACGATAAAGCGAGAACACTATTGCTAATTGAAAACCTTCGAATGAGGGCAGAAGAGAGAATAAAAAATAAGAAAAAAAAAGAAACTCTTAGAAAAACACCATTAAAAAGGCTTATGCTTCCCGGTAAACTAGCAGATTGCTCTATATCTGATAAGAAAGGCACCGAACTGTTCTTAGTTGAGGGAGATAGTGCTGGTGGAAGCGCGAAACAAGCAAGGAACAGGGCTACCCAAGCAATTTTACCTTTAAAAGGAAAAATCTTAAATGTTGTAGGCTCCAGCAATAAAAAAGTCTATGAAAACCAAGAAATTGACGACCTTTGCAAAGCTTTGGGTATGAAATTAGGATCTCCGAATGATACAAGTGGTCTTCGTTATGAGAAAGTGATCATTATGACAGATGCAGATGTCGACGGTGCCCATATTGCCTCTCTTCTCATTGCTCTTTTCCAAACCAAATTTCCAAAACTAATAGAAGAGGGTCACTTGTTCATTGCTGTGCCACCTCTTTACAAAATATCAAACAAAAATGAAATATTTTATGCAAATAGTGAAGAAGAAAAAGATGAAATGCTAGAGAAGCTCCGGTCATCGATGAACAAATTACAAATAAGTAGATTTAAAGGTTTGGGAGAAATGAACCCTTCACAACTCAAAGAGACAACCATGGATATTAAAACAAGACGATTGATACAAATAAGTTTGAATTTGAGTATCCTTAAAGAAACAAATGAACTTGTTGACAACCTAATGGGTAAAAATCCTGAATATAGATTTAATTTTATATCAAAAAATGCTAAATCTTTGGACAACAGTTTTATATCGTAGTTATCACTTTGGATGAGCAGCTCAACAAGTTTGTTTTAGAAACACAAAAGCCGCCGGTTATGGAAGTTAGAGAGTGGGCAAGGGGTAACAGAAACTCTCAAAAACCACTTTTAAACTTAAGCCAAGCAGCTCCTTTATCTCCACCCCCCGACAGCTTGCTAAAATTTTTGTCTGAACAAGCTATTGTACCAGAAAATCACTTATATGGAGACGTTCTTGGCGATATTCCCCTGAGAGAAGAGATAGTTAATTTATGGGAAAAAGAGTATAGCTCTTCAATTTGCATAAATAACGTAGCTATAACCTCCGGTTGCAACCAAGCTTTTTGTGCAGCAATATCTACCATTGCTTCTGCAGGTGACTCGATACTTGTACCTGTTCCTTGGTATTTTAATCATGAAATGTGGTTAACAATTCAAGGAATTGATATTAAACCCATACCCTGCGATTTAAACATGCTACCAGATATTGAAGTAGCTAAGAAACTTCTAGACAAAAAAACAAAAGCGATTGTTATGGTGACCCCGAACAATCCAACGGGCGTTGAATATCCCTCCAAATTAATTAAAAAGTTTAGCGATTTAGCAAAAGATAATAATATCAAATTGGTAATCGACGAAACTTATAAGAACTTTGGTGATAAACAAAGCAAAATTCTATACAAAGGAAAGTTGAGCGAGCACTTAATTCAACTTTACTCTTTTTCAAAAGTATATAGATTGACGGGGCATCGCGTAGGTCTGATGGTTGCTTCTGAGTCATTCATAACGCAAGTTGAAAAATTTCTTGACACCACTACCATCTGCCCAAATAGATTAGCTCAAAAAGCTGCATATTTTGGGTTACTAAACCTGCAGGACTTTATGGCAAAAGAAAGGTCAAAAATCAATAAGCTCAAAAACATTTTTGCAAAAGAGTTAAACAAGAACCCAAATTGGTCACTACTCGGTATAGGTGGTTATTTTGCGTATCTAGGTTATAAGTCTAATTTAGACTCTACTTCAGTGGCAAAAAAACTTCTTACTGATCAAAATATACTTACAATTCCGGGAGATATGTTTTTCCCTAAGTCAAAAAACCTCTTTATAAAAGAGAGACGCTCAATTAGAATTGCGTTTGCAAATTCTACAAATGAAGAAATTATTGAACTGTTCAAGAGGCTAAAGACTTTTAGTATATAAACATAAGGTTTGATTGGTGGTAATGTGGCAAGACTTAAAGGAAATATTAGTAAATTCTTTGCATGGGTAATGGTTACAATTGTAATAATAAGCCTTGCAGGATTTGGGATTCAGGATGTGATTTTGGGATCTACGGGCAGAAATATTGCAACTGTAGGGAAAGAAAAAATATCTATCGATGAATTTTTGAGAAGCGTAGAAAATGAGATACTTCAATTCTCTCAGGAAAACAATGTAAATCTAACTGTTGAGGAAGCAAAAACTTATGGATTAATAAACAAAGTTTTGAGCGATTTAATTGCAAAAAAGATTTTTGATAACCTGATTAAAAATGAAGGGATTTCAAGACATGATAAAAGTGTCGCTGAATATATAAAGACAGTCGAGTCTTTTAAAAATATCAGTGGGGAATTTGATGTTGAAAAATACAAGCGCTATATAGCGGCAACAGGAGTAAACGTTAAGGAGTTCGAAAATAATTTAAAAGATGATCTTACCAGAGAGCTTATCCTTGACGTTTTTGAAGCACCAAAAAAAATTGATACTACAATGCTTGAGAAATCTATAGCACACTATTTCCAAAGTAGGGATTTATCGTTTATAGAACTTAACGCTAAAAATTTTAGGTCTTTATCAAAGATACCTACTGGTAACGACATTTCAAAATATTTTGATGAAAGAAGAGATCAATTTAAATCTCCTAATAAAAAAACCATCAAAATTGGTCAAATCGATTTCGAAGATCTTGTTAAGCAACAAAAAATCGGAAACAAATTGATTAAAGACTACTATGATAAAAACATCGGTAGCTTCCAAAATAAAGAAAAGCGGCTTATTGATATGCTGTCTTTTTCTAATGAAGGTAGTGAAAGCAAAAAACGCATTATAGAAATCAAATCAAACTCAGAACTATTTGACGCAGAGATTACTTCCAGAGGCCTTCAAACAGATGACATAAGTCTAGGATTTGTCGAGAAGCCCAGCTCAAAAGATAATGAAAACCTAACAGAACTATTTAATAAGGAAAAGATAGGCATTTATGGGCCTTATAAAACTGATTTGGGTTTGGCGCTTTATAGAATAAGAGAAATTATTGCGGAAAATGAGACAAGCTTTCTGAGTGCTAAAAGTGATATTAGAAAACTTCTTGCATCTGAAAAAGCTAAAAATGAAATGTTCAAAACTCTAGAAGAGCTTAACAATGAAGTTGCTGCTGGACAAACTTTAGAAGATTTGGAGTCAAAATTTTCAATTTCAATAGTGTCATTGGAAATTGAAAATAATAAATTGCCAGACAGATTTGAAAATGATCCAAATGTGGAGACGTTATTTAAGAACGCGTCCGATCAAATTACAGAATTCATATTATTAAAGGATAATTCATTGCTAGCTATGAAAGTCGAAGACGAGAAAGAAGAACGGAATTTGAGTTTAAAAGAAGCATCAAAAGATATTGAAGAAATTTTGTATAAAGAAAATACACTTATTGCTGCAAAATCTTACTTTGATAAAAATTTAGATCTAAGAAAAGAAAACTTCTTAACCCAAATTTTTGAAATGAATAGCAATGAAGAAGTCTTAATTGAGATCAAGAATAAAAAAGTTTTTAGGTTTAATATCGATACACAATTAACCCCAGAAATTATGGGACGAATATTTTCTCTTAGAAAAAAAGAGTTTTTACTCTTTTTTGATAAATCGAAGCTTTTTCTAGTTTTTCTAGAAAATATAACCCCTAACGACATAGGCAAAGAATTAAAAAGAACACTCATGTCACAGCGAGAAGAGTTTTTAAAAAGAAGCTTAAGGCAAAACTTTATAAATAATTATTTAAACTTCATAAAGCAGAATACTGATATAAATGTTAATGAGAATTTAATAGAAAGCACCTTGTCAAATCTGCGAAGAACTGGCTGAAATGATTAATGAGATATTCCCCAGCTTTCAAAAATTCAAGGAAATTGGTAATTACAATCAGCTAATTTTCAAAAAAATAATTGCTGATAAGGAAACACCAGTTTCAATATTTGAGAAAGTTTGTGGCGACCAAAATAATTGCTTTTTGCTTGAATCGGTAACAGGCGGAGAGAACAAAGCGCGCTATTCTATTATAGGCTTGAAACCAGATCTGGTTTGGGAAAGTTCGGGGTGTAATTGTAGAATTGCAGAAAACTTACAGAAATCAAGTAAACTAGAATTTAGAATATTAAATAATAAGCCTTTGACTGAGCTAAAAGAGGTTATAGATAGCTGCAAAATAGACATTCCTGAAGGACTTCCTCCCATGATAGCAGGTTTATTTGGATATGTTAGCTATGACGTAATAAGGCTTATTGAAAACTTACCTAATATAAATATAGATGAGCTTGGAGTGCCAGATATAAGGTTAATTAGACCAACTATTTTAATTGTATTGGATTCAATAAAAAATGAGTTAATTGTTGCGTCACCAGCCTGGGCGAATGATAAGCAGTCTTTAAAAAATACCTATGATAATTCTGTAAAAATGATTGAGAAAACAGTATTACAAGTAGCCCAGCCCAGAAAGAAAGCAAAACGGAAAGAAATACCTTACTCTTATATTGGGAAACCAGTGTCTAATTTCACTAAAAAAGCTTATTTAAATATAGTTAATAGAGCAAAAAAATATATAAAAAGCGGAGACATATTTCAAGTTGTACCTAGTCAAAGATGGAAAATGAGATACTTATTACCAGGTTTTTCTTTATATAGGTCTTTGAGAAGAACAAATCCATCTCCCTATATGTTTTATTTTGATTTCGGTGATTTTAGCATCATAGGGTCTAGTCCAGAAATTCTTGTAAAAGTAGAAAATGGTGATGAGGTTACAATTAGACCGATAGCTGGAACAAGACCTAGAGGTCTTAACGAAAGAGAAGATAAATTATTAGAAAACGAGCTTTTAAATGACAAAAAAGAGCTTGCAGAACACCTGATGCTTCTTGATCTTGGAAGAAACGATATAGGTAGAGTGTCTAAAATAGGCTCCGTAAAAATAACAGAAAGTTTTGTTATTGAAAGATATAGCCACGTAATGCATATAGTTTCGAATGTAAATGGTAAACTCTCTGAAGATGTCAATAATGTAAGAGCCCTTTTGTCAGGTTTACCAGCCGGAACAGTTTCTGGAGCTCCAAAAATTAGAGCTATGGAAATAATCGACGAATTAGAGAATGAAAAGAGGAGTATATTTGGTGGAGGAGTTGGTTATTTTGGAGCTTCTGGCCAAATGGATTTTTGTATAGCTATAAGAACTGCCATACTAAAAAACCAGAAGCTGTATTTGCAGGCAGGAGGTGGCATAGTTTTTGATAGCGATGCTGAAACGGAATTTCAAGAAACGGTCAACAAATCAAAAGCCTTGATAAAAGCAGCAAAAGAATCAATACACTTTTTTGGGGATTAAAATGCTGTTGATTTTAGATAATTATGATAGTTTTACTTATAACTTATATCATTATTTTGGTGAGTTAGGTTATGCAGCTGAAGTTTATAGAAATGATGAAATAACAGTTGATTCAATTTTTAAGTTAGAACCAAAAGGAATTGTAATTTCACCCGGGCCGTGTGGTCCTGAAAAGGCTGGAATATCTGTTGACCTCGTTAAAGCTGTAGCAAGTCATAGAAATATACCACTACTAGGTGTTTGCCTCGGTCACCAAGCTATAGGCGCAGCTTTTGGAGCAAAAATTATCCGTTCCACTGATATAATGCATGGGAAAGTAGATGAAATACATCATTCAAAGGAGCATTTGATTTTTAATGGCTTGCAAACACCTTTTGAGGCCACAAGATACCACTCTCTTTGTATAGATCCTTCAACCCTACCGAAATCACTTGTAGCCATTGCAAAGTCCAGAGATAAGACTATCATGGCGATTATGCACCATGAATTACCTATATTTGGCCTACAGTTTCACCCTGAGTCAATTAAGACATCTTGTGGAAAACAAATTCTAAATAATTTTTTGAATTTGTTGGTATGAATTGATGCAAGAAAAACTAAAAGACCTATTATCAAGAGTAACACAAGGGCCTATATCGTTTAATGATGCCGAGATTGTTTTTGAGGCTATAATGGATGGAAAGCTTTCGGGGGTAGAAATATCTTCATTTCTTACCTCTTTGAAGGTACGGGGTGAAAGCATAGATGAGCTTACGGCAGCTGCGTCGATTATGAGGAAAAAATCGCTTAAAGTTTCAAACTTTGAGACTTCTGTAGATATTGTAGGAACAGGCGGAGATGGAAAAAATACTTTAAATATTTCGACAGCAAGTTCCCTTACCGTTGCTTCTACTGGGATGAAAGTTGCTAAACATGGAAATAGAAAAATCTCTTCACTCGCTGGCGCATCTGACACTCTGGAGATCCTTGGGATATGTACTAAAATGGAACCAAAGGTTGCAGAAAAATGCTTAGAGAAGTTTAACTTTTGTTTTATGTTGGCTCCTATTTATCATCCTGCTATGAAGAACGTCATGCCGGTTCGACAAGAGCTTGGCTTTAGAACAGTTTTTAATATTCTGGGCCCTCTAACCAACCCAGCCTCTGTTAAATATCAACTTATTGGTGTTTACGAAAAATCATTAGCTATAAAGATGGTAGAGGTTTTACGAAATTTAAAAACTAAAAGAGCTTGGGTCGTTCATGGATCAGATGGAACAGATGAAATCTCTATTACCGGTGAAACATATGTGGTTGAACTCGATGACGGCAATATTAACGAGTTTAAAATTAATCCTAAAGATGCTGATCTAAAACCGTGCAATTTTTCAGAAATTTTGGGGGGCTCTCCTAACTTTAATGCACAAAAAATCGAGAAATTAGTTAATGGAGAGAAGAATGGTTTTTTTGATTCAGTGGTTTTTAATAGCGCAGCAGCACTAACTATAAGTGAACAAGCAAAGAACCTTAAAGACGGAGTTAGGATAGCTGCTGACACTTTACTTTCTGGAAAAACAAAAGAGTTAATTAAAAATTTGAAAGGGTCAAAACGTCTTTGAAATGAGCATCCTAAATCAAATAAAGCACACAAAAATGAAGGAAATAAGTAAATTAAATAAAAATCAGCTAGAGCATGATAGACAGAATTTTCTTAAGTTTCCACAAAACAACCAGCGATTTGAAGATGCTTTAAAGAAATCATGCAATAATAAATATACATTAATTACTGAAATCAAAAAAGCCTCACCATCGAAAGGTATAATTAGGGAAGATTTTAATCCAAAGGAACTAGCGATATCTTACGAAAAAGGTGGTGCATCGTGCCTGTCTGTTTTAACGGATGTAAACTATTTTCAAGGCTGTAAAGAATACATTACTCAAATTAAAGAGGTTGTATCTATACCAGTTCTACGTAAAGAATTCATGATTGACCCTCTTCAGGTAATCGAGACAAAAAACCTTGGAGCTGATTGTATTCTTATTATAATTGGGATGAACTCAATTGATGAAAATAAAATGATTGAATCAATGGCTTTAGATATTGGATTAGAGTGTATTTTAGAAGTTCATTCTCTTGAAGAGCTTGAAGCAACAAAGCATTTTTCCTCAAATATTATTGGTATAAATAATAGAGATCTTAATACCTTTGTTACTGATATCGAAACCACAGTTAACCTATTACCCAGTGTACCAAAAAATAAGACTGTAATATCTGAGTCTGGCTTATCAGAAAAGAGTGATTTGGAAAGACTTGCTAAACTTGGAGTATCATCATTTCTTGTTGGAGAAAGTTTGATGAAGCAGGATGATGTGGAAAAAGCGACACAATCGCTAATGGATTAAATATGAATAATGGATTTAGTCATCTTGATAATAGAGGCAATGCTAGAGTTGTTGATATTTCAAAAAAGAAAAAATCATTTAGGTACGCGAGAGCACAAGCTACGGTTTGGCTTTCTAAGAAAATACTGGAAATGATAAAAAATGATGAATTCAAGAAAGGAAATGTTATTAATGTTGCCAGGATCGCTGGTATCATGGGAGCAAAACAAACGTCAACTTTAATTCCTCTATGTCATAACATTACTCTGGATAGTAGCGAAATTAAATTTCGAATTTTAGAAGAAGAACTCCAGATAGTAAGCATCGTACAATCTGAAGAAAAAACTGGCGTTGAGATGGAAGCACTAACTGCAGTTACAATTTCTGCTCTTGCAATCTATGACATGGTCAAAGGAGTAGATAAGTCCGTTTACATCAAAGAAATATTTTTATTAGAAAAAAAAGGCGGTAAAACTGGTGACTATACAGATAAAAATGACAGAAAAAAATGAATGTTTACAGTGCTTTAAAAGAATTGTTTAAACAGAATATTTCATGCTTAAGTGAAAATATTCGTTTAGAAGAATCGCTTGGTAGAACGCTTTCAAAACCGCTTACTATAAACAAAAACATCCCTGAGTTTGATACTTCCTCCATGGATGGATTCGCTGTTAAAAAGTCATTTTTAGGAAAAATTGATAGGTTTAAAATTTTGGGTGAGACAGCTGCTGGAGCTAGCTCAGATTTTGTCATTAAGCCCAAAGAGTGTGTCAGGGTTTATACTGGATCCAGAATGCCAAAAAATGCTGATTTTGTCGTAATTCAAGAAAACACTTGGATAGAGGAGAATTTCATGCATGTAAATGGCTATGATAAAAATAGTCCATATGTAAGAAAAATAGGCCTCGATTTTAAAAAAGGCCAAATAATTTCTTACCCTATGTTAATTGATTACAAGCTAATATCTGCTTTAGCTTCCCTTAATTTCGAAAAAGTTTCTGTAATAAAAAAACCGCAGGTTTGTATTATTCCAACAGGCAATGAGATTTTAGCACTGGGAAGCAAGGCAAAAAAAAATAGCATATATTCATCTAGCCCATACGGCATCAAGTCTTTGTTAGAAAATGAAGGAGCAGATGTAACGATTGCTCCCATATGCAGAGATAACCTGGATGATATAATTTGCTCTCTTCAAAACACCAAACAATCACAAATAATTATAACTCTTGGTGGTGTATCAAAGGGCAACTATGATCTCATACGCAAGCATTACATTAAGTTAGGTATTAAAATACTTGTAGATGGAATACCTATTAGGCCGGGAAAACCAATAATAATAGGCAAACTGGGTAAAAAAATTATTTTTTGCTTACCAGGCAACCCAATATCAAGTCTTGTATGTAGCAGGTTGTTTATTGTTTCATTAATCAGAAAAATGCTGAGAGGGAGGCTTGAAAAACTAACCACAAGAGAAGCTATATTATCCGAAGACATTAAAACTTCAAATTCAAAGAGAGATCACTACATGAGAGCGTTTACGTTTCAGGAAGGTACTAGACAATATGTAAAACCATTTTCGCAACAAGACAGCTCACTGCATTCTGTACTTATAAAATCAAATTGTCTTTTAATTATCCCTTCTTGCTCATCACCTAAAAGTAAAGGGGAAATTGTAGAGATCATTGATTTTTGAATTGACAAACAAAAAAAGAACATTTATAGAACAAATAGGAGGTTATAATGTTAACAAAAAAGCAGCATGAACTTTTATTGTTCCTTGAGAAAAGAATATCCCAGACTGGTATCACGCCCTCTTTCGAAGAAATGAAAAATAGAGTGGGGTTAAAATCAAAGTCAGGCATTCACCGACTGATTTCAGCTCTCGAAGATAGAGGTTTTATTAGAAAATTACCTTTTAAGGCAAGAGCGATTGAGATCTTAAAAATGCCTAATATAAAGTCAAAGCCTTCAAACCATAAAAATGGCATAGTTGATAAAAATATTGTCGAACTGCCAATTGTAGGACGGATTGCAGCTGGACTACCTATAGAGGCTATTGAGTCAGGCGATAATTCATTCTTCGTTCCAAAAGTTTTAACAAAAGGTTCAGACAGTTTTATTCTTGAAATCAAAGGAGACTCGATGATTGATGCTGGTATAAACGATGGAGATTTTGCGATCATCAAAAAGCAAAGTACAGCAAATAACGGAGATATCGCGGTTGCGTTAACAAATGAAAATGAAGCCACACTCAAGAGATTTCGAAAACGTGGTGATACAATAGCTTTAGAAGCTGCAAATGAATCTTTTGAAACCAGAATATATTCAGCTGGTCAGATTAGCATTCAAGGAATTTTGATTGGCTTGATTAGGCGATATTAATAACCTATAAGTCATACTTATGGAAATACGAACAAGATTTGCTCCTTCTCCAACAGGTGACTTACATATTGGAGGTGCTAGAACAGCCCTTTTTAACTACCTTTTTGCAAAAAGCATGAAAGGTAAGTTCCTTCTTCGTATCGAAGATACCGATCTAAAAAGATCTGACAGTTCTTTATCAGAAAAAATCATAAATGATATTAAGTGGTTAAACATTCCTTGGGACGAGGAAATCGTTTTTCAACAGCAAAACCAAAACAGTCATAAACAAATAATTGATTTTTTGTTAGAGAAAGGATTGGCCTTTAGATGCTATTCCAATAAGGACGATTTAACAGAAACCTCTTTTAAAGCAGACGAACTAAGAGGAGCTGTGTTCAGATCACCATGGAGAGATCGTGTTGTTAAGGATCAGCCCTCTATGCAAAACGTTGTAAGATTCAAAGTTCCTAGTGATCCTTCTCGGATTAATTTCACAGATAAAATACGGGGTGATTTATCGTGGGATTTGAATAACATAGAAGATTTTATTATAGCACGGAGCGATGGCAGCTCAACATATAATCTAGCAGTTGTTGTGGATGACCATAATATGAATATCAGCCACGTGATTAGAGGAGAAGATCATCTTACAAATACCGTCAAGCAGCTGCTTATATATCGAGCTTTGGATTGGGTACCCCCAATATTTGCCCATATTCCTCTTATTCACAACGCGATAGGAGAAAAATTATCAAAAAGAGATGGAAAAAGTAACTTGCTAGACTTTAAGCATGAAGGTTTTTTACCTGATGCAATGCTAAATTATCTTGCTAGACTTGGTTGGAGCTATAAAAACGAAGAGTACTTCAATTTGGACCAAGCTATCTCTTGGTTTACACTGGAGAACATAGGCAAAAGTCCCTCTAAATTTGATATTAAAAAACTTTTGTACATCTCTAAAAAGCATCTGATGGCAAAACCAGTAAATGAAATTCATGAATCTCTCTTAAGGTATATGGAGACTTATAAAAATATAGATATATCAGAATCTTGTTCAAAGCAATTAAGACTATTTTTGCCCCTCGTAGTTGAGAGAAGTGCTACGCTTGGAGAGATATTTGAATCGTCTTTATTTTTATTTGAGGAAGAAGATATAAGGCTTAAAAAAGTATTGGCGCTATTAGATGACCCCTCTAAAAAGACACTTGCAGAATTTGTAGCTGCTATTAGATCTATAAATCTGATATGGAATGCAGAATGTTTAAATGAATTCATCAACACTTATTGTCAACGAAATAATTTGAAATTTCGTGATATTGGAGTGCCTCTCAGAATTGCCTTAACTGGTTCCACTTCGTCTCCAAGTATAGTTCATATTATGGAAATATTAGGGGAACAAAAAACACTCGATCGATTAA
>CAZOIZ010000022.1:0-14684 GCA_964580005.1 uncultured Rhodobacterales bacterium | reverse complement strand
AAATCATTAATTGCGCACATCGAAGATCAGTTACCTTACTTATTAAGTTCTCAAAAAGAACATTTCATCGCAAGATATTTTTTGGAGGCGCTGGAGCCTTCGGGTTGGCTTGGAAAATCACTAGATGAAATTAATGCAGCCACACATTTGGATTATGTTGATCTTGAAAATGTTTTAATGAAGTTACAAGGCGCGGAACCAACAGGGCTATTTGCTAGAAACCTGTCCGAATGCTTACGAATTCAGATATCAGAAAAAGGCCTAATGTGTGAACAGCTTTCGATGCTTTTAGATAATCTTTCCCTTCTAGGCAAAGGTGATCTAAATGGTTTGATGAAAAAAATAAGTTGTGATGAAAATAAATTCAAAGAGTTTCTGACAATAATTAGAAGCGTCGACCCAAAGCCTGGGTCTTCATTCTTGTCAGAGACTTCAAATATACACAAACCAGACCTTCTGGTTAGGAAAACCGGTCAAGACTGGATAGTTGATCTTAATCGATCTACGCTACCATCAATAAATATAAATGAGGACTATGCTAAAAAGTTATCGCCAGCAGGTCGTGACAGTACAAAAATTGATAGCTATGCAAGCCAAGCTCTTTCATCTGCCAGATGGCTTAAAAGGGCCTTGGAGCAAAGAAATATTACTACGCTGAAGATTACTGCAGAGATAATAAAGAGGCAAAAGAACTTTCTTGAAAAAGGACTAGACTTTCTTGAGCCTCTATCACTAAAAGATATTGCGCAATCAGTAAAAATGCATGAGAGCACAGTAAGTAGAGTTACAAACGGCTTGATGGTTTCTACTCCTAAGGGTACGGTTCCATTAAAATCACTCTTTAGCGTTACCATTGAAACTGATGACAGAGATAATAGTAAGTCAGCTGCTGCAGTCAGGAATATGATAAAGAAAATTTTAAATGAAGAAAAAGGTGAGAAACCGCTGAGTGATGATCTAATAGCAAAAATAGTGAGCAAAAATGGTGTAAAGCTCGCTAGGAGGACTGTAGCTAAATACCGAGAAATGTTGAATATTCCTTCTTCTTCAGAAAGAAAAAGGAGAGCTAAATTGGATGCAATGACTGCAAGCTAGGCTTGATTTTAATCTATTTACTTTCACAGTCTGGAGAGTTATTGCTGTCTGGACGTATCTCTTTCAACGCTAAAAGTGCTTATTTCTTTGAACTGAGCTGGTTCTACTTCGTTATCATTTTCATCAAAAAATACTAGTTTGAAAGCGAGATTAAAATTGTCACCCAAAATAATCGTGTCCGCTACTTTTTCGCTTGAATTGCTAGCCATATCCTTCTCCTTTTGGTAGGATAAGGTGCACATTACATGCCAACACTATTTTCAAACACCTATTTTTTTGTATCTTTGAAGACCTCAATAATCGCATCGACATGATCTTCACTCAAATCAAATCTTTTTCTTAACGATTCAATCTTCTCTTGTTCTTGATCGGAAATTTCGCCATCCAAAAGAGCATTAGCCACCTCTGCCTCTAATATAGCTTTTCTCCTTGCTACTTGATTGGCAAATGCGTTAGCGACAATACCAGTTAATAGAGCAACTACACAAACTCCCATTATTGCCGTTACGGCACCAATGATCTTTCCCAAAGGTGTAAGAGGAGACACATCTCCATAACCGACCGTTGTCAACGTAATCAAAGACCACCACATCGTTTCTGGAATTGATTTAAATTTATCAGGTTGTGCGTTATTTTCAGCCACGTACATCATTGCGGATGAAAAGAATAGAGCAATAGCGAAAAGATAAAGAGCAGCTACGAATGAGCTTCTCTCATGTTTTATTGCTGACCAAAGATCTTCTAGTGCGGAGGAGTAGTGCGAAATCTTTAGTAATCGAAGTAACCGTAGGACCCTTAGCCACCTCAAGTCTACACTAGTTATAAAAATAGCTAGAATACTTGGAACAATAGCTAAAAAATCGATGATACCTGTAAAGCTAAAGATATAGCTTAACCTTCTTCCATAACCGGTACTGTATGGAGTATCTTTTTTCTCCGAGCTAGCCCATATACGAGCTATATATTCCAAGCCAAAAATCACCACTGAAAATATCTCAAAGTAAAGAAAAGAACGTGAATATTTTTCACTCAAACTAGGAACTGACTCTAATGAAACAGCTATCAAGTTCATTATTATTAATGACGATAGTGCGATCTCAGTATAAAAGCTTACCTTATCCTCTGGCTTACTTTTTTCTAAAATCTCAAGAAGACGTTCTTTTGTAATCATTGCAGAGACCGCGTTTAAACTTTAAACCCAAGCTTTATTTTTCCGACTTTTGCTTGCATCACCTTTCATCATTTGACTAAATGCATTTGCAAACTTTTTATGAGCTTCTCTATTTTTTTTGAGCGTGCTATTAAGAGGCACAACCAAGTCACCATCCGCTCTAAAAAAGGGAGGATCAAAATCTGGGTAATTTTTCATTACCAACAATATTTCATCCAATAGTTTTTTTTCTGCCTCTTTCATATTTTATATTCAGTTATTATTTTCTAGTTGATTCCTTATTGATAACACAATTGTCCAATTATCACGAATATATTTAGGTAGAGCGGTATTTTTGCGACTCAAGCTTTTAACAAAACTTGTAAAGTCGAAATCAGATTCTGCATCTACCATTTTCTTAAAATTAACTGTACTGACTAGGAAGGGTTTATTTTCCTCCGCATTGAGCTCGTTACCCGTCATTTTCTCAGTATTAAAATTTTGATCACCTTTATTAATCTCTATCAACGGCACTACTTTTTCATTCTTCTTCACAATATTTAATTTTTTAGTTTCAGACTTTAATGCTGTAGCGACTAATATTGGTTTGAGTGAGCTTTCATTATTTTCTCGCTTCCATATTGCTTTTACTTTCTTATAGTACCTTACGTTGAATTTACTCTTTGAAGAGTGATAATATTTTACCGCTTTTTCCCAAGACCCGTGTCTCTGAAAAAGTTTTTTTAAAAATCTTGCTCCATAATCAACATTTTTTATTGGGTTTATCATATCACCTAAATTACTAAAGAACTTGTTATGCCACCGATAATTAATCTGCATACAACCAACATCAATATTGGTGACACCCGATTCAATCCTCTTTTTCAAAGACTTTAGAGCTGCCTTTTTTGTTTTGAAATATGCACTATCACCCCCGGCATTCAAGGTCCAGGGCCATGCTCTAATAATGCCATCTACCTTTTGATAACCAGACTCAACTCTTGATATACTCAACAAGATGTTTTCCGGCAATTCATACTTTTTCTCTGCGTCTTTTGCTAAATACTCGCATTGTAATGTATCTTGATGATAATTCAGCGACTGAGAATAAACCCCATTAACGGGTGTCAGAAATGTAAATAAAAAAAATAAAAAAGAGTATATATACTCTTGATTTCGTTTTACTTTAATAATCATGCAATAAAATTGCAATGAACATGCCAAGCTGATCGGTTTTATCTTTTTATTACTTCAACAATCTCCAAGCCTTTCATAATTGGACCATTTTTATGAAAAAGTAATCGAGCTATTATGGTCGCAGCACACCTTGTCTCATTTTCACTTGAGATAACGGGTAACCCACACTCACCAACTAAAGTTCCCGTAAAATTATCTTGAACCATCATTATTTTTTGACCTTCCTTGGTCATAAAAATTATCTCTTTACGTTCCAAGTCATAACCCATAAACCCTGAAAAGACGACTTTAATACCATTTAACTCATCAAAATTACCTCTATATTTTTCCGTTCGTACAATCTCATTTTTTAACCTACCTATCTCATTTCTATGCTCCTTCTTCAAATCAAGAATTATTTTCTTGTAATTGCCATTGTTACCAGTTTCAGAATTGGCAACACTATTTAATTGGATCTGTTGATTTGACTCATAGCCTTCAATAAGCAATTTCTGCGTGGTAAGCTGCTCGTTTAGCGAAACTATTTTTTGCTTTAGCTCTTTTGACCTCTCCAATAATTTTTCTTTAGCAGGGACACTTTTTACTTGATCCATTAAACTTCTATTTTTTTCTTCTAAATTATTTAATACTTTTTCTAATTTAGTTTTGTCCAAAGCCACTTTATCCAAAACATTTATCTTATCTTTCAACTGATCGTTTTCTGCTCTAAGAGCTTCCAGCTGTGTTTCAAATTTTCCTATATTACTCTCAGCCAATTTTTTTTTGTTTTGTTGGTCTACCAGTTCAAATTTAAGTTTTTCGATGTTTTGCTTTAGTTTTCCTTCCTCAGCTTGCAAACCCTTTCTAGCCAACTCTAATTTAGATAATTTTTGATTACTCTCTAGCAACATTTTTTCTGCATTGCTCAGCTGCGAAGTAATCTCCTCGAACTTTTGATTTGCAAGAATTGTTCTATTTTTGCTCCGACCTTCATCGCTTATTCGTTCAAGATTGAGTGATAATATATCTGATCTTACTAAAGCGGCTATTATTTCACCAGAAAAAAGAGTGAGACTAAAAAAAGTCGCTCCTAAGATCAGCAATAACGTCTGATTTCTTCTAGAGTTTTTTGAGACCATTTTTTTCTCGTAATGAAATAACTTTGATGTTAAAAAGACCTCGAAATGTTTTTAACCCCTTTTTATACCCTACTGTAGAAAAAAATCAAAGCCCAAAAAAGATAATGGTCACGTAATGCGAAGTGCAAAAATAGAAAGAATTACCAACGAAACTAACATTAATTTAGTTTTAAGTCTCGACGGTAACGGGAAAGGTGCAATTAAAACAAGTATCCCATTCTTTGACCATATGCTTCAACAACTAGTTTTCCACTCTTCAGTTGATCTTGAATTAAAAGCTCAGGGTGACATTGAAATCGATTGTCATCATACCGTTGAAGATTGTGGAATTTGTTTGGGGCAGGCATTTTCAGAGGCGCTTGAGCATAAAAAAGGGATTAATAGATATGGCTTCTTTTTACTTCCTATGGATGATGCTTTAATCCGGGTTGCTTTAGATTTTTCTGGAAGATCATTTCTAAATTGGAAAGTAAAATTTCCCACTAACAGGGTTGGTAATTTCGATTTAGAGCTTGTACGTGAATTTTTTTACGCCTTCAGTACAAACTCAGGAGCAACAATACACGTAGAGATGCTCGATGGTATCAATTCGCATCATATCGCAGAGGCAATTTTCAAGGCAGTGGGTAAAGCTGCAAAAATGGCTATAGCAAAAGATCAACGTTTAGAGATAATACCTTCTACCAAGGGATCCTTGTAAAGAATGAAAATTGCCATTATCGATTACAGAAGTGGCAACCTGCATTCTGCTCTGAAAAGTTTTCAAGCTGCTGCATCAGACTTAAAAAATGTAAGCGTTACAATAACTTCTTATCATAAAGATGTCCTAGATGCTGATAAAATAGTTTTACCCGGCGTTGGGTCGTTTTCTTTTTGCAAATCCAAATTATTTGAGAACACCTCGCTATTTGAGGCTCTTTATGATCGGGTAATAGAGAAAAAAAAGCCATTTCTTGGAATTTGCGTGGGAATGCAACTTCTCGCGACAACAGGAAATGAGGGGCAGAGGAATAACTCAGGTCTAAACTGGATTAGTGGAGAAGTTAAAAAAATTTCTGTAGATAAGTGTTTTAAAATACCACACATGGGCTGGAATTGCCTAAATTTTAATAAGTTCCATCCACTATTTAAAGATATTCACATAGATGAACACTTTTATTTTGTGCATTCTTACGAATTTAATTCTTATTCAGCCTCTGAGGTTGTTGCTACAACAAATCACGGTAAGGAAATAGTTGCAGCAATAGCTAAAGAAAACCTAGTAGGTTTACAATTTCACCCTGAAAAAAGCCAGTATCCAGGACTAAAGATTATAAGAAATTTCATTGAATGGGACCCTATGCGTTGAGAAACTATTTTACTTTGTTCCATTCCTGTGCTTGACAAAAAAATAAAACACATCCTGACACACCAATTTTATTCTTCGAAAGTATTTCCATTTTTGAATTATAAACCTTCCCATCACTATAATCTTTTATTTTACCCCCTGAAAAGTTTTTACCTCCCTCTTTTTTCATATCCCAAACAACATACTTACCTTTGTGTTCGTAATTCTTTATCGCTTTCCCATCTTTAGAGAAAGCCTTCATCAAGGTCCCGCAAGTAAGATTTTTATTTTCTTTACAGGCTCCAAATTTCACATGAGCCCAGCCTCCAGTTTTTTTGCTTGGCATAGTTTGGTACGTACCTGAAAACGGCTGTGCAAAAACGTTAGTGCTAATTACCAAAAAAGCTACCATCGCTGTAAGTATCTTCATCATATTTGCTCCACTTGAAAGTCTTTAAATCTTGTTCACAAAGTAATTACGATGTATTAATTGCACCATATATTACTACAAATAATTAAGTAAGGAAAGTAAGTTGAATTTTTATCCAGCTATAGACCTCAAAGAAGGTCAATGTGTAAGACTGCAGCGTGGAGATCTAGATACGGCGACTATTTACAATGATAATCCTATTGCGCAAGCAAAGATATTTGAGGAGGCCGGGTGTCATTGGTTACACATAGTGGATCTAGATGGTGCAGTATCGGGTAGTAAGAAGAATTTAAAAACCATCGAAGAAATAAGAAGCTTTTCTTCCCTAAAAATTCAACTTGGTGGAGGAATAAGAAACTTGAAGGAGATAGAATTCTGGAAGTCAAAAGGTATAGATCGTGTTATTTTGGGTACTGTAGCAGTTTCCAACCCCTCTTTAGTTAAAGAAGCCTGTAGACTGTTTGATGGTATCTTAATTGCGCTAGACTCTAGAGCAAACAAAGTTGCTACTGCTGGCTGGAAGACTACATCAGATAAAAACACTTTAGATCTTGCAAAAAGCTTCGAAGATTGTGGAGTGGATGCGATTATTTTCACCGATATAGATAGAGATGGATTAATGAAGGGACTGAATTCTGATGATACAAAAAAACTATCTGATCACGTAAATATTCCAGTGATTGGATCGGGAGGTATAAATGGCCCCGATGATCTTGAAAACATAAAAAGAACTATTCCGAACCTTGAAGGCGTCATCGCTGGGAAAGCTTTATATACAGGCGCACTAAGGGTTGAAGATGCATTGAAAATTTTAAGGATTTAAATGTTGAAAACACGTATAATACCCTGCTTGGATGTCAAAGATGGTAGAGTTGTCAAGGGCACGAAGTTTATCAACCTGCGTGATGCAGGAGATCCTGTTGAAGTGGCAAAAATTTATAACGATGAAGGTGCAGATGAATTATGTTTTCTTGACATTTCAGCATCTCAAGAAAATAGAAACACAACCTATGAAATTGTAAAAAAAACAGCCGAACAATGCTTCATGCCTTTAACAGTTGGAGGAGGAGTGCAACAAGTCTCTGAAGTTGGAAAGTTACTTAATCACGGGGCAGATAAAGTAAGTTTTAATACCGCTGCTGTATCTAACCCTCAGTTGATATCTTTGGCTGCAAATAAATTCGGTAGCCAATGCATAGTTGTAGCTATAGACGCTAAATATAGCTCAAGCATGAGCGATTGGGAAGTTTTTACACATGGTGGGACAAGATCTACTGGAATAAAAGTTAAGGAATTTGCAAAAACTATGGAAGAAAATGGCGCTGGAGAAATTTTATTAACCTCCATGGATAAAGACGGTGTCAAGGATGGATATGATATAAAACTCTTAAAAACCATAACACAGCTTGTTCATATCCCGGTAATAGCATCAGGGGGTGCTGGTAAGGTAGAACATTTTCTTGAGGCTGTAAAAGATGGTGGAGCATCAGCTTTGCTAGCTGCATCTGTCTTCCATTTCAATGAAATTTCGATATCGGAAGTAAAAGAGTTTCTTAAAAACGCAAATGTACCTATGAGGATGACATGAACAAAATACTTGAAAGATTGGACTCAACAATTCAAAAAAAAATAGCGGAGTCTCCAAAAAACTCACATACTGCAAAGCTTATAAAAAATGGGCCAGAAAAATGTGCAGAAAAATTTGGGGAGGAGGCAATAGAACTCATTGTGGCGTGCGTCAAAAAGAAAAAAAAAGATATTTTGGGAGAAGCAGCTGATACGCTGTATCACATGTGTGTTTTGTTAAGATCGAAAGATATTTCAATAAACGAAGTATTATCAGAACTAGTTTCAAGAGAAGGCATGTCTGGGATAGACGAAAAAAGCAGAAGGAAATTAAAATGATAGAAGAAACTATAAAAATAACAGAGAAAATTCTTCTGACATTAATTGGGATAGCGACCGTGTTTGCTACTTGCCAAGAGATTTATTATCTAATCTTACAACAAAAGGTTCAGCTAGCAGATCTCTTACTTCTTTTTATTTATACCGAAGTTCTTGGAATGGTAGCAATTTTCTATAAAAGCCGACGTATACCAATACTTCTGCCTCTCTTCATCGCAATCACTGCGCTGAGCCGTATGATCATTTTGCAAGGAAAAGGCTCAGATCCACAAAACCTACTATATGAGGCTGGTGCAGTCCTTCTTCTAGCGATAGCCTGCTTTATTGTAACACACAAAAATGTATCGAAAGCAGAAGATTTCGATTTTAATAGGGAAAAAAAGTAATTTTTATGACACAGGGTAATTAACGAGGATCGGAAAATGGCAGGTAGTCTTGGAGCAATGTTCGTGTTTGTTTTTATTATTTGTGTTGCTATTGTTGCTTTGATTTTGGCCTTGGAGTCTCATAGAAAAAATAACGAGTAACTTCCTCTTTACTTTTAAAAAATTAGACCTATTTCTAACTGTCTAGGTGACAGATATGAATTTATTGTTAAAGGTACTTATATTGTTCTTCTCAAGTTTTGGACCAACATTGGCCGAATTCAACGATTTTTCTTTTAAAAGTATAGATGGTGGTACCTTAGATTTGCGCAACTATGAAGGTAAGGCCGTGTTAGTCACTAATACGGCATCACGATGTGGTTTTACAAATCAATACGCAGATTTAGAGCAGTTGCACCAAGATTACAAAGACAGGGGTCTAGTTGTGATAGTAGTGCCATCAAATGATTTTAACCAAGAACTCTCTAGTAATTCGAAAGTCAAAGAATTTTGCAATGTATCTTTTGGCCTAACTGTACCAATGACGGAAGTTACTGCAGTTCGCGGTAAACACGCGCATCCTTTTTACCGCTGGCTAAAGAAAGAACACAACTTTCAGCCAAAGTGGAACTTTTATAAAGTTTTACTAAATAAGGAAGGAAGCTTTCGAGCTTCATTTAACTCGTTCACAAAACCTAATTCTCCCAGTTTATTGAAATTGGTTGACGAAGTATTAAAACAACCGTAATCATCTGAAGATGAAATGGGAGATATTAAAATGAAAAATGTTATTTTATTAGGATCATTGGTATTATTATCCGCATGCTCATCTTTTGATGTGCCTCTTATACCATTTATTTAAAAAGTTCAAATAGTCCTTACCCATGCTGGTGAGGACTTCCTGGACCTCAAAAAACTTTTTTATTACAAATAATAGTTATTTGATAAACTAGTGTTTTTAAGAATTATAATCGGAGGATTAAATGAAATCGATAGGCCACTTTATTAACGGCACGGAAGTACCTGGAAAATCTAACAACAGCGGGCAAGTATTCAACCCTGCAACTGGCGAGGTGCAGGCTGAGGTGGCTTACGCAACACGCGACGAGCTGAATGAAGCGGTCGAACTGGCAAATATTGCTCAACCAAAGTGGGCTGATGTAAATCCTCAAAAGCGCGCTAGAGTGATAATGAAATTTGTTGAATTGCTTCACAGAGATATGGACAAGCTTTCAGCATTATTGTCCTCTGAACACGGCAAAACTTTACCTGATGCTGAAGGCGATATAATCAGAGGATTAGAGGTAGCAGAGTTTTGTATAGGAGCTCCACACCTTCTTAAAGGAGAATTTACAGATAGCGCTGGACCAGGAATCGATATGTATTCAATGCGTCAGCCTTTAGGAGTAGTTGCAGGAATTACGCCATTTAACTTTCCAGCAATGATACCAATGTGGAAATTTTGTCCTGCTATTGTAGCAGGGAACGCCTTCATCCTAAAGCCGTCTGAAAGAGATCCATCGGTTCCTATGGCTCTAGCCGAATTATTATTAGAAGCTGGATTACCTGAGGGTATACTCCAAGTGGTAAATGGGGATAAAGAGGTTGTGGATGCAATTTTGGATAACGAGACGATACAAGCTGTTGGCTTTGTAGGGAGCACTCCTATTGCAGAGTATATATATACAAGAGGTTGTGCCAATGGAAAGAGAGTACAATGTTTTGCTGGAGCAAAAAATCATATGCTTATTATGCCGGATGCCGATATGGACCAAGCAGCTGATGCCTTGGTGGGAGCAGGATATGGAGCTGCTGGGGAAAGGTGTATGGCCATCTCCGTGGCAGTGCCAGTAGGGGATAAAACAGCCGATAAGTTAGTTGAAAAACTTATTCCTAAAATAGAGTCCCTGAAAATCGGCCCCTACACGGCAGGAAAAGATATTGATTTTGGTCCAGTGGTTACGAAAGAAGCACAAAATAAAATTCTTGGACTTGTTGATAAAGGAGTAGAACAAGGAGCCTCTCTTAAAGTTGACGGAAGAAACTTTAAAATGCAGGGATACGAAAACGGATTTTTTGTAGGTGCATGCCTCTTTGATAATGTCACAAAAGATATGGAAATATATAAGCAAGAGATTTTTGGTCCCGTCCTTTCTACCGTCCGAACCAAAAACTATGAGGAAGCGCTTGATCTCGTAAAAACTAACCAATATGGCAACGGAACGGCTATATTTACTCGAGATGGTGATACCGCTCGTGATTTCGCCAATAAAGTCAATGTGGGGATGGTGGGGGTGAACGTTCCAATACCCGTTCCGCTAGCTTACCACACTTTTGGTGGCTGGAAGAAATCTGCTTTTGGCGATCTTAACCAACACGGGCCGGATGCCTTTCGTTTTTACACAAAAACAAAAACTGTTACGTCCCGTTGGCCTACTGGCATTAAGGAAGGAGCCAGTTTTTCAATTCCAACAATGGAGTAATTAGTGCATTTCGCGTTATCCGAAGAACAAAATATTCTTTACAATACTGCTAGGGAATTTGGCGAGGAAACTATTGCTCCAAATGCTATAGAGTGGGAAAAAAGGGAGGAAATTCCTAGAGAACTTCTCAAAGAAGCGGGAAGCTTAGGACTCGGGGGAATGATTGTATCTGAAGAAGATGGGGGATCTGGTATGTCCCGCTTAGACGGGACGCTCGTGTTTGAAGCTCTAGCAATGTCCTGTCCTTCGGTCTCTTCTTTTATTTCAATCCACAATATGTCTGCCTGGGTAATCTCTAAGAGAGGCGACCAAGCATTAAAAGACAGGTTTTTAAAGAATATTGTGAGTTTGGATGACGTTTGTTCCTATTGTTTAACAGAACCCGGGTCGGGGTCTGACGCTGCTGCACTAAAAACCAAGGCAGTAATAACAAATGAGGGATATAGCCTTAATGGCTCAAAATCATTTATATCTGGTGGCGGCTTCTCAGATTTATACGTAGTCCTGTGTAGGACTGGCGATCAAACTCCGAGTGGTATCTCTATGCTCTTGGTTGAAGACGGACAAAATGGTCTTAGTTTTGGAAAAAAGGAGCAAAAAATGGGTTGGAAAGCACAACCTACTGCCATAGTGCAATTTGATAATTGCTCAATTCCTGCTTCAAATCTTGTAGGAGAAGAAGGTGCTGGCTTCAAATACGCTATGGAAGGATTAGATGGTGGACGACTTAATATTGCTGCTGCCTCATTGGGCGGTGCGCAAAAGGCCTATGAGATTGCGAAAGCATATTCAAAGGAAAGATCAGCGTTTGGCAAACAGATCAGCAGATTCCAGTCGATAGAATTTAAATTGGCAGATATGGCAACACAGCTTGAAGCAGCCAGACTTTTTTTGAGAAGCGCTGCTTGGAAGTTAGATAATTCAAAACCTGATGCTACTGTTTCTGTTGCAATGGCAAAGCGATTAGTTACTGACGCATCCTTTGAAGTATCAAATACAGCCCTACAAATACTTGGCGGCTATGGTTATCTTGAAGAGTATGGAATAGAGAAAATAGTACGCGATCTTCGTGTTCATCAAATTCTAGAGGGAACAAATGAGATTATGAGAGTTATCATAGCACGAGCTCTTTTATCCGAGTAAAAATGTCTGAGGATATTTTTATACGAAAATCAGGCTACATTGGACATATAACTTTAAATCGTCCTGATGTCTTAAATTCACTAACATATTCAATGATTCTCTCTATAGAGAAAGCATTGATTGAATGGGAAACAGACGAAAACATAGCCCTAGTAATTATCGATGCTCAAGGTGATAAAGCTTTTTGTGCAGGTGGTGACATTCAGATACTATACGAAAATGGGTTTAAGAAAAATTTTGCTTATGGCCAAAAATTCTGGGCCGATGAGTATCGTCTAAATGAAAAAATTTCTACTTATAAAAAGCCATTTGTTGCTTTTATGCAAGGCTTTACGATGGGAGGTGGCGTTGGTGTTTCATGCCACGGTAGCCATAGGATTGTTGGGGAAACAAGCAAGATAGCAATGCCCGAATGCAGCATTGGTCTAGTTCCCGACGTTGGTGGCTCTTTTCTTCTCGCAAAGCTACCTGGAAATATAGGCACCTTTTTGGGAGTCACTGGAAAAAGAATGAAAGCCAGTGATGCAATTTATTGTGGTTTCGCTGATTACTTTGTACCGGAAAAAAAGTGGAAGGATCTAAAGAAAAAACTGGTTGATACTGGGAATATTGATTGGATAGAAAAATTCTATGAACGTGCAGAGCCTTCGGAAATAGAAAACTCTTTTTCACAAATTTCAGAGGCTATGGTTGATATCTCGTCTAAAAATATAGAGTCGAGATTAAAACACCCTTTTTTTGAAAAGGACTTAAGTGCATTAAGATTTAACTCTCCAATTTCGGTTGTTTATACAATAATGATGCTGAAGATGAAAAAAGTTCAAAATAATATTTCAGATGCCCTTGATGCTGAATACAGCTTTACTGCTCGATCACAAGAATTTGGAGACTTCCAAGAAGGAATAAGAGCAGCTGTTATTGATAAAGACAGGAACCCTTTATGGAAACATAAAAGTCTGGCCGAAGTTTCAGAGGATGACCTTCAGCCATTTTTGCAGACTATTCACCGTTAAACTAAGGAGTAAAAATACATGAAAATAGGATTTATAGGACTTGGGAATATGGGTGCTCCCATGGCAAGGAATTTAATTAAGGCGGGCCATGATTTATTGGGATTTGATGTTGCTCCAACAGATATCGGAGACATTACCCAAGACACCATTGCTAAAATAGCGGAGGAATGCCGTGTTATTTTTTCTATGTTGCCTAATGGAAGTATTTTGAGAAACGTATATCAAGAACTCATACCTTTATGTAGCCCTAAAACAATCCTTGTCGATTGTTCAACAGTGGATGTGGAAAGTGCTTTGCACGTATCAAAAGCGGCTGCAAAAAACTCTATTGTGGTAATGGACGCTCCAGTATCTGGTGGCGTTGTAGGTGCAGAAAATGGAACATTGACATTTATGGTTGGGGGAGAAAAAGATGCCTATGGCAAAATAGAACCATATTTCTCAATAATGGGACAGAAATCTGTGCTTTGCGGTGGACCGGGAGCTGGTCAGTCTGCAAAAATTTGTAATAATATGATTTTGGGAATTTCGATGATTGGAGTATGCGAAGCTTTTAATTTGGCTAAAAAACTCAATTTAGATTGGGACCGATTATTTGATGTTGTATCAACATCATCAGGATCGTGCTGGTCTGTAAATACATATTGTCCAGCCCCTGCTGTAGGACCTGAAAGCCCTGCTGATAGAAATTATGAACCTGGTTTCGCAGCTGATTTGATGTTAAAGGATCTAAAGCTTTCTCAAGAGGCTGCTAAAGCAGTGTCAGCCCCGACTGAACTAGGCAAGCACGCAACTGAAATATACGAAACCTTTATTTCTGAGGGTGGCAAAGGAATGGATTTCTCTGCCATTTTACCTTATCTAGAAAAAAAATAGTTTTATATTTGAACTTAAATATCATAGCATAAAGGAAAGATAGGAAAAAAATGAAAACTCGGATAACAGAATTATTTAACATACAACACCCCATAATTCAGGGTGGTATGCACTATGTAGGATTTGCCGAACTTGCATCGGCTGTTTCAAATGCTGGTGGCTTAGGCATTATAACAGGGCTTACTCAAAAGACCCCCAATGATCTTGCAAAAGAGATAACTCGATGCCACGAAATGACAGATAAACCCTTCGGAGTGAATTTAACTTTTCTTCCAACGGTAGCGGCTCCTGATTATCCTGGATATATAGATGCTATTATTGATGGAGGAATTAAAATCGTAGAGACTGCGGGAAGAAATCCCCAACCTTATATGGAACAGTTAAAAAAAGCGGACATAAAGGTTATCCATAAATGCACCTCTGTTAGGCACTCACTCAAAGCAGAAGCTATAGGATGTGATGCCGTATCCGTCGATGGATTTGAATGCGGAGGACATCCTGGTGAAGACGATATGCCAAATATGATATTACTTCCCAGAGCAGCTGAAGAGTTGAAAATCCCATTTGTTGCTTCAGGAGGAA
>CAZOIZ010000021.1:0-14837 GCA_964580005.1 uncultured Rhodobacterales bacterium | reverse complement strand
AAAGGTCACTTTATTCTGGAAAAAAGTATATTAACGCTGATTTCAAAAGACTTTGGTAGTGGTATGGTGACAGATAATGACACGATTACAACAATAAATCACTTTTTTAGTGAGAAGGGGATAACTTTGTGTCCTCATAGTGCCATTGGCGTCCGCGTGGCAAAAGACTTCGTCGATACTGGAGAGACTGTTGTTTCACTTGGGACTGCACATCCAGCGAAATTTAAAGAGACTGTAGAGCGTGCATTAGACACAAGTATATCAATTCCTATGGCGCTCCAAAATATAATGGAAAAGCAAGAGAGTGTAAGAGTGATACCTCCAAGCAGGCAACAAGTGGCAGAAGAAATAAGAAAAAGTTATTTAAGAGAGAATTAAGCGTTAAGAAGGGTGGGTCTTAGGAATGATTTTTGGTAAACCCGAAATTATATTGAAAACAACAAATCTAGAGCTAAGGGCGCCACATTATAGCGATTTTGACCAGTGGCGTAATGTAAGAGAGAATAGTAAAGCATTTTTAGAGTTATGGGAGCCGAAAAGAGGTAATGAATTTTTTAAGCGTAATGCTTTTAACAGTAGAGTTAGTTGGGCAAAAAAAAGTTCTAAAGCAGGCCAAGCGTACCAATTTTTCATTTTTGATAAATTCCAAACTCTACTTGGGTCAATCACTATTGAAAACATAAGGAAGGGGCCTTCTAATGCTGGTACCCTGGGTTATTGGCTAGGTAAGGAGCATACAGGTAAGGGTTTTATGAGAGAAGCAGTTTTGACTATTATCGACTTTTCTTTTAATAGATTAAATATATCAAGATTGGAGGCAGCAACTCTTCCAGAAAATAAAGCTTCTCGAGGGCTTTTGGAAAGAGTTGGTTTTAAATACGAAGGAGTAGGTCAAAGCTATTTGCAAATTAATGGTCGTTGGAGAAATCACGTTCTATATGGCTTATTAAGAAATGACAGAAGAGGACGAGTGAAGGAGAACTAAAATATTAAAGAAAGAAGAAGATTACTTTGAGTTTATAAGAAATATTAGAAACACACTTTCAGATAGCATTATTGCTGATATTTCTCCCTCCTATCTGTCAGAGCCTCGTGGTTTGTATAAAAACCAATCTCGCCACGTGATTAAACCTAGATCCACCAAAGAGGTTTCTGAATGTTTAAAACTTGCTACCACATATAAAATTGGAGTTGTTCCATGGAGTGGTGGCACGGGACTGGTAGGGGGTCAAATAGCGCCAGATAAATATAATGTTACTTTATCTTTGGAAAGAATGAACAATATTAAAAATTTTTCTGCTGTCAATCAATCTGTAGAGGTTGAAGCCGGGGTAATTTTGGAGTCGATTCACGAATTTGTAGACAAAAGAAATTTTTTATATCCTTTATCAATGGCATCGAAAGGGACATGTTGTATAGGCGGAAATTTGGCGACAAATGCGGGAGGAATAGGAGTCTTAAAATATGGAAACGCAAGAGATCTTTGCTTAGGACTGGAAGTCGTATTGGCTGATGGTTCAATTATCAATGATATAAAGACACTTAAGAAAGATAACACAGGATATGACTTAAAAAACCTATTTATCGGGTCTGAAGGATCTTTAGGTGTAATAACCAGAGCTGTTTTAAGGCTTTATCCTACTCCACAGAATAAAATTGTGGCGTTTTTTGGAGTGCAAAATTTTAATGCAGCATTAGAAAGCTATTTAGAAATATCGAAAAGGTTTGGGCAATTTTTACAGGCGTTTGAGTTAATTAGTGATGTGGGGTTACGGTTTCTTGAAGAAACGAAAATGGTTAAATCAACTATCCAAAGAAGTAAATCAGAATGGCACGTCTTGATTGAATTAGGATTTAATAATAGTTCAGTGGAACAAGATGTGTATGAAGCTTTGGATGAATTTTGTAATAAAAATATTATTTCGCATGTATTCCTTGGTGATACAGAGACCAAAGCAAGAAAGTTGTGGAAAATCAGAGAAGATATACCTGAGGCTAATAGAAAAATTGGGGCAATTACTTCCCATGACCTTTCTCTACCACTGGAAAATATGGAAAGTTTTATAAATAAAAGCCTTATTGAAATAAAAGAAATAAATAAGTTTCTAAGAGTAAATTGCTTTGGGCATATGGGAGATGGAAATTTACACTTCAATGTATTTCCTCCTCTAGGAGAAAAAAATTCAAGCTATATAACAATTAAATCCAAATTAACTAATATTATAAATAATAATTGCAAAAGTTTAGAAGGTTCATTTAGTGCAGAGCATGGAGTTGGTCGATTAAAGGTTAAAGACTTAAAACAGTATTGTGACCCCGGAAAATTCAATGTAATGTGTCAGATTAAGAAAGCCATTGACCCTTTGGCTATTCTAAATCCTGGGGTAATTTTAAGGCAAGATACTCAAGATATATAAATTAAAGATTAATGAAAAGCAGTCATAATAATCTGAGATTATTACTAGAGGCCAAGAATGACCATTTAGAGGTTGAAAGACTATTGGATCTAGTATTTACGCCTAGAAGAAAACTCCTTAGCTCTTATCAGTTAAGGAATTCAGATAACAAAGTCGACAATCTCTCCTATGTGATAAAAGATAATTCGAAGAAAGTTGTTGGGTCCATAAGGTTTTGGAATATAATGGTAGATAGCCATTGTAGTAGAGGTTTACTTTTGGGTCCTCTTGCAGTCCATCCAATATACCAAAGCGAAGGTTTAGGCGAGAAATTAGTTTTAAACGGTATAGAGAAGGCCCATTCCGACAATTGGAATTGGATTGTCTTAGTTGGAGATTTAGGCTATTACTCAAAATTTGGGTTCAGTAAAAATCCAACTCGTGGTATATCCATTGGCAATGGACTTGATAATTCAAGGCTATTAGGCCTAGATATAAACGATGGGTTTCTAGAAGCAGCTGTTGGTAGTTTGATTAAAGCAAGCTAGACTTTTTAAGTCACTAAACTAGAGATTTTGTAAATCGAAAGCGTCATGAAGACTCCTCACAGCTAGCTCCAAATACTTTCTATCAATTAAAACTGAAAGCTTTATTTCTGAAGTGGAAATAACATTGATATTGATGTTTTCTTGCGATAGCGTTTCAAACATTTTCTGGGCGACACCTGCATGTGTTTTCATCCCTATTCCAATAATAGAAACCTTAGCTAGATTCTTGTTTTCGATAAGGCGTTCATAAGAAATTATATTGTTTTCCTTCGCTTTCGATATAGCTTTTTTTGCCGTATCTAACTCATCTACAGGACAAGAAAAAGTAATGTTCGTTAATCCTGTTTCGGTGTTACTCTGAACAATCATATCAATATTTACACCAGAGCTTGCTAACGGTCCAAAAATCTTTGCTGCTATCCCGGGTTTGTCTTCAATGTTTGTTAAAGTCAATTGGGACTCATTTTTTTGGAAAGCTATTCCAGATACGACATTTTTCTCCATAATCTCCTCTTCATCACAGACAAGTGTTCCTTCTTCTTTTGAAAAACTGTTTAGCACTCTTATAGGTACTTTGTGGCGCATTGCAAGTTCCACTGCTCGTGTTTGTAGTACATTCGCTCCGAGTGAAGCCATTTCTAACATTTCTTCAAATGAAATTTTTTTTAGTTTCGACGCATTTCTTTTGATCCTTGGATCCGTAGTGAAAATACCTGAAACGTCAGTGTATATATCACATCTTTCCGCATCTATAGCGGCAGCTATTGCCACAGCTGATGTATCAGAGCCACCACGTCCTAATGTTGTTATTCTCCCTGCTTGCTCTATCCCCTGAAACCCGGAAACCACTGCAACTTTAAACCCTTCCTTAAAGCTATTAATAAGTTGGTTCGTCTCGATTTCCTCTATTTTTGCATTTGAATGAAAGCTGTCGGTTCTAACTGGAAGCTGCCACCCACGCCAGCTTCTGGAAGAAATCGCTATACTATTTAAGGCAATAGCCAAAAGAGATGAAGATACATCTTCACCAGTAGATATTAAGGAGTCATATTCAGGATCTACCAAGCTTTCAACTCCAACCTGCTTTGCTAAATCAATTAGTTTATTAGTCTCATTGGACATTGCAGATACGACAGCAACGACATTCCATCCATCTTTTACTTCATCAGAGATAATATCCCTCACGGATCTTATTCTATCTATGTCCGCGACAGACGTCCCGCCGAATTTCATGGTTAAAATTTTCATTATATATTTTAATTCACTTTATCATCACTCCATGGCAACGGAATAAAATGGATGCCCTCCTCTGCTAGATCTTTAGCTTCATCCAAAGATGCCTTTCCTATTATCGGCTTTTCTTCTTTCTCTCCGTAATGCATGGCTCTAGCCTCAGTTGAAAAATTTTCTCCTACATCTGTTGCCGTTGTTTTTATTTTGTGTTTCAGAGCTTTAATCTCTTTTTCAATAGCGCTTTGTGCTGAAATCAATGTCTTTTGCTTTTCATCACTACCAGGGTTTATTCTTGGTACCATTAAAGACTTCTCAACTTCCCTTGAAGAGCATATAGCGCATTCAAGATGCCCATTTTTTTTTAATTGTTCAAAAGACACAGAATCTGAAAACCAACTATCAAACTGGTGGCCTTTATCACATTTAAGAGTATATCTGATCATGTATATATCTACCTATCTATTAGATGTTTTCTTTGAAACGGTGAGATGTAAATCACTAGCTATCTTTTCTGGCTCTCCTTTGGTTTATTGGTTGAAAAGCGATGGAAATATGTGTTTTACAGTATGGCTTACCTGGTTCAGATTCATGCCCACAAAACCAAAAAGTGTCGGTTGCTGGATCTCCTATTGGCCATTTGCAAGTTCTTTCGGTTAACTCCATGAGTGAGATTTTTTTTGCTTTCATTTCGACTTTTAGAAGGTTTTTTAAAGTTTCTTCACTTAAATCGGACACAACTTTGAGGTTGCCACCATTAGAACGCGTCTCATTTCCTAGCGAGGAAGCAGATTTACTTTTGTCATCCGTTATTTCGGGAAAATCTCGTGGTTCATTTAATTTCTGTGGCCGGCCTCTCTTTTTAACCTCCTTATCTATTTTTTTGGGAGGGCGCCCCCTCTTGACTTTTTTTCTCACTGTGCCTGTTCCAGCCCCATTTTTCGATACATTTGTATCTCTATTTGAAAGACCCAACCTATGTACTTTTCCTATTACTGCATTTCTTGTTATGTTGCCAAGAACCTTAGCGATTTCACTTGCACTATTTCCTTCAAGCCACATTTTTTTTAATACAGCTACACGTTCATCACTCCAAGCCATCATTAGCTCCAAAAATTATGGTGTCAAAATTCACAAAAAGAACGTATACAATGGTTTTCTGGATAAATAAAGGATTAGTTAGAAATTTATTATGAGACAAAAATCAGAAAATATAAGTCGTTTTTCTAATTTTTTGGGCCTATTTACGCTTGTCCTTAGAGAACAGAGACGTTTTACTTCCATTTGGACCCAAACACTTTTAGCGCCTATCGTAACTAGTGCGCTTTTTATATCAGTATTTTCATTCGTTTTTTCTGATAGAAATGCAGGATCAACATCCAGCGATGATTATAGGTTGTTTATAGCTCCAGGTATTCTCATGATGGTAACCATTCAAAACTCTTTCGCTAACACTTCTACGTCAATACTTGTCTCAAAAGTCAACGGTAACATCGTTGACACTCTAATGCCTTCCCTCTCTTCTCTAGAGTTGGCCCTAGGATTTATGATAGGAGGGGTGCTTAGGGGACTGTTCGTTGCAACCGGCGTTTTGATTGTAATATTCCCCTTTTTGAAACTCTTTCCAGTAAATTTTCTCATACTTTATTTTTACATATTGATGGGAAGTATTGCTTTTTCTCTTTCAGGTATATTGGTTGGAATAATTTGCAAGAAGTTTGACCAAATGAGTGCTGTTAACAATTTTATTATTGCGCCTTTATCGTTTTTATCGGGAACATTTTACTCCGTTAGTAAGTTACCAGAACCATTTGATGCAATCTCTCTTTTTAACCCTGTATTTTGGTTGATGGATGGAGTACGTTTTGGTGGACTTGGTTATGCAGAATCAAACATTTTTTTTGGGTGTATTGGTATATTGTTTGTCAACCTAGCTTTGTTTTTAACTGTATGGCGATGGTTTTCTGTCGGATATTTTTTGAAGGATTAAGATCAATTGAGTATAAAACCTTTAAAGAGAACTTTATGACTACAAGAACAAATCGACCGATAGAAACTTCATTGATGAGTACCTACAGTCGCTCTGATTTAGCTTTCGTTAAAGGCAAAGGGGTATGGCTTTTTGATAAAAAAGGCAAAATGTTTTTAGACCTCGCTTCTGGAATAGCAGTAAACTCGCTAGGCCACAGCCATCCGAAGCTAGTAAAAGTGCTTGCCGATCAGGGATCAAAACTTTGGCACACTTCAAATTTATACACGGTTCCAAATCAAGAGAAATTGGCACAACTACTCACTAAGAACACTTTTGCAGATAAAGTTTTTTTCACAAACTCTGGGGCCGAGAGTGTCGAGTGTGCCATAAAGATTGCTAGAAGATTTTTTTTCTCAAGAAGTCAATCGAGTAGAAATAGAATAATTTCTTTCGATGGGTCTTTTCACGGAAGGACTATGGGTACAATCTCAGCCGCTGGTAGTAAAAAGCTGCTTGAAGGGTTTGGCCCAAAGTTGCCGGGGTTTGACCTAGTCAAAAAATTATCTCTTGATAGTGTTGAAAAAAAGATATCCAAACAAACATGTGCAATCCTTGTTGAGCCGATACTAGGCGAGGGAGGGATAGTAACCCTTTCCTGTTCGTTTCTAAAAGGACTTAAAGAATTCTGTAAAAAATATAAATTGCTTCTAATTTTTGATGAGGTTCAATCTGGCATTGGTAGGTCTGGTCATTTCTTATCACATGAAAGTTGCAGGGTCACTCCAGATATCGTCGCTTTGGCTAAAGGTTTAGGAAATGGCTTTCCCATCGGAGCTTGCCTGGCAACAGAAGAAGTATCGAATTCTATGGTGCCTGGAACCCACGGTTCAACTTACGGGGGCAATCCCCTGGGTTGCGCTGTTGCGCTAGAGACAATTAAACATATTGTTAAACCAGAGTTTTTATTCACAATCCGTAGGAAGGGTGACTTCTTTAAAGAAAGATTGCACGGTTTGCTAGAAAAGTTTCCCGAACAAATATTAGATGTGAGAGGAAGAGGACTAATGTTGGGGTTAAAATGTGTCAGTAAAAACGTTCACCTTATTGATATGTGTAGGAAAGAAAAGTTGCTGTTAGTTCCAGGAGCATCAAATACGGTACGAATACTCCCACCTCTAACGATAACATATGAGGAAATAAAAGAGGCCATTAAAAGATTAGAACGAGCATTGTTACGGATGAGAAAATTAAATGAATAATTTTTTGAATATAAACGAAATCAGTCAAAAAAATTTAAAAGCGATACTAGAGGACGCAAATACAGTAAAAAATGGTTCTGGTTCGAAAGACAATTATATTAACTGTCTAAGAAATTCAATAGCAGGATTATTATTTGAAAAACCATCTACGAGAACACGACTCTCTTTTGAAGCAGCGGTACTGAAACTTGGTGGTCAGGTTTTGAATCTTCGCAAAGATGAAATTCATATGGGTCAAGGTGAAACTCTTCAAGACACAAGCGCAATGGTTTCTTTATTTTTAGATGTCTTGGTTCTAAGACTATACGACGAAGAAAAATTATATGAATTTGCTCGATACTCAAAAATTCCAATAGTTAACGGTTTAACCAATGAGTCACATCCCTGCCAGGTTCTAACTGATGTATTCACATTTCAAGAAATACGAGGCAGCATCACTGGAAAAAAAGTTGTTTGGTTAGGGGTAGCAAATAATGTATTTCAAAGCTTTTTGCACGCTGCAGTTGCTTTTAATTTTCATATCGTTTTTTCTGGCCCAGAAAAATTTCAGCCTAGTGAAAAAATGTTAAAATTTATTGAAAAGAACAATTTCAATTTGTTTACTATTGAACCAAATCCAATTACAGCAGTTGAAAATGCAGACCTAGTTGTGACAGATAAGTGGGTATCTATGCATGATAGCGAACTTCCAAAATCTGATTTAGAGATTTTGGCAAAATTTAGGGTGACGCAAGAACTACTTGGTTTTGCCAAGATGGAGGTACTGTTTATGCATTGTCTTCCTGCGGAGAGAGGCCAAGAGGTCTCTGAGGATATTTTTAAAGATGAGCGATGCGTTGTTTTACAAGAGGCAGAAAATAGAATGCATGTACAAAAATCCATTCTAAGATGGTGTCTAGGTCTATTTTGAAACGTTAGAAAAAGTTAAGTGCCAAGATTCCCAAAAGTGACAGTATAGCTAGAAGCACTAAAATGTTATTGCTTATTAGCTTTCTAACATTTGAGAGGCTATTTTTTGAAATAAATTTATTTTTATTATTATGTGATTTAGATAGATTATGATTTTGCATTGAAGCCAATTTTAGAACTTCGCTGTTGGATGCTTTCTGTTCTTCTTCGAGCGCAATCAACTGCTTATTAAAATAAGTAATCATTTCTCTTTGGTGATTTTCTAGCTTATCGATGGCAACTTCAAGCTCTCTAAACGCATTGTTTTGCGCAGTTTGGAACTCATCCAAACGTTCGTTCACCAAGGAGGTCACATTCTGCCTGATTTCCTCAATCTGATTACCTGATAGAAATCGTTCTCTAACATCCTGTATACGGTCTTTGATAATGTTGTTTTCCATATTCATTTGGCCTAGCTACACTCGTTAGTTTATTACAGTTATTCTTTATATGCAAAATCTGTGCAAATTTTAGTAATGTAAAGTTTCATTCCGATGGTGCCCGCTGCCGGACTTGAACCGGCACGACTTTTCAGTCGAGGGATTTTAAGTCCCTTGTGTCTACCAATTCCACCAAGCGGGCTTAGCAACGTTTATCATGCATACCTTAGTATTATATAAGTTTTGGGGCAAGAGCTTTCAATTGGTTATTGCTTTTATTATAAAATGAAATACATATCTTTAATTCTTTCAGATAATATAAAGGGTCAAATATGGATTTTATCATCGTTTATGCTGCTATGCTCGTAATCTACGTCGTTGTTGATTTCGTATGGATTACTTTATTTATGCAACCTTATTTCACTGCAAATTTAGGACATCTTTTAAGAGAATCAGTAGGAACCAGTTTCTTAATCACTTATGGCTCTATTTTCTTCATATTCTACGTTTTCGGACTCTATTGGTTTGGAGTGCGAACTGGTATTGGGTCAAACTCCGCGCTCACGGCCACATTATCTGGAGGATTTTTGGGTTTCTTAGCCTACGGAACCTATGGATTAACCAATTTTATTTTTTTCAAAGGATACCCTTTATCAATAACGTTGTTAGATATCACATGGGGTTCACTGCTGGGAGGTGCCGTATCTTTGTGTGGTTACTTGATTTTTTTGCGCTTTTTCTACCAGAGTTAGTGGCTTTATCATTGATTACCCGCAAATTTTTTTTCAAGACTCATAGTTTCGCCATCTTCTATTTTTGTGAAAAGGTTTTCTATAGGGTTAAATTCCTGACCTACCTCTACCTTTTCAAAAATTGAAGTGAAATTCTCTTCCAAAGAAGGCCACTGGATCTTATCCGCTGACTTTCCGAGACAATTTTTTATTTTTGTAGCTGTTTCTGGGATAAACGGTTCTGAAATATCACTAAAGAAAAGCATAAGATTGAAGGCAAATCTAATGGCTTTTGCTGCTTCTGCCTCATCGGTTTTTATTATCATCCAGGGTTGTGAGCGTTGTAAATACTCATTTCCTATCGACCATATTTTTCTTAAATGTGATGCCGCTTTTCTTATTTCTATCTTTGTCATTGCTTCATCATAGTTTTTAAAAATCTTCTCAATTTCTAAAACAGTATCAAATTCGTGCTGAGTATATTTTTTGCCCTCCGGTATTTTTTTCCCGTATTTTGACAACGCAAACTTAGTTAACCGACTAACAAAGTTCCCCAAAACATCAGCCAAATCTTTATTTATGCAAGACTGGAAGCTAGTCCAAGTGAAGTCTGCATCTGAAGTCTCTGGCGCATTTGACAGTAACCACCATCGCCAATAGTCTGAGGGAAATAAATCTAGAGCCTGGTCCATAAACACACCTCTTTTTTGACTTGTTGAAAACTTTCCCCCCTCATAAGTCAGCCAATTAAAACCTTTAATGTAGTCAACTAATTTCCAAGATTGATTAGCTCCTAGAAGAGTTGCTGGGAAAGAAAGAGTATGGAAGGGAATATTATCTTTAGCCATGAATTGAACATAATACACGTCTTTTGCACCATGGTCATTCAGCCACCAACTTTTCCAGTAGTCTGAATGCATTTTTTTACTAGCTGCCCAGTCAATTGTTGACGATATGTAAGCAATTGGAGCATCGAACCATACATAAAATACTTTGTTTTCCATTCCTTCCCAAGGTCGGCCCTCTTTTTCAACTGGAATTCCCCAATTGAGATCTCGAGTAATGCTACGATCCTTTAAACCGTCTCCATCGATTAACCATTTCTTTGCTATAGAGGTTGTTAAAATAGGCCAGTTTTTGTTGGACGCAATCCATGCTAACAGCTGGTCTTTAAGTTTACTCTGCATTAAATAGAGATGCTCTGTCTTTATCAATTCCAAATCTTTTGAACCGGATAAAACAGATCGTGGGCTAATAAGTTCGCTTGCGTCTAGTTGCCTGGTACAATTTTCGCATTGATCTCCTCGAGCCCCTTCGTATGAGCATTCTGGGCATGTGCCAACAACATATCTGTCTGGTAGAAATCTTTTGTCCTCCCTCGAAAAGAGTTGTCGCTCCTCTACCCTTTTCAAGAGATCATTTTTATCTAAGTTAACCGCAAACAGTTTAGTAAGTTCATGGTTGCTTGGTGACGATGAGCGTCCAAAAAAATCAAACGAGAGAAAAAATTGTTCTGATAAGCTTTTTTGGATCTGCCACATTCCTCGACAATATTCTTCAGTGGAAGTTTGATTCTCAATAGCTGCTAGTTCAGCAGGAGTTCCGTGCTCATCGGTTGCACAAATAAAGGCAACCTCATGACCTTTAGCTCGCTTGTATCTCGCATAAAGGTCAGCAGGAAGTTGGCTGCCAACTAAATTCCCTAAGTGTTTTATTCCATTTATGTAGGGTAGTGCTGATGTTATGAGAATTCTTTTCATGATTACAATTTCTATTTTTAATTCAATTTTTTTTAAAGTACAAAGATGCATATGTCCAAAAAAAATCTTTTTAACTGTTTAGTAGCAGCAATTTATTATAGCACTTGTATCTTGATTATATGATTTTTTTTAGTTAATGATTATTGAGTGTTTGCAGGGGTTTAGCTCAGTTGGTAGAGCATCGGTCTCCAAAACCGAGGGTCGTGGGTTCGAGTCCCTCAGCCCCTGCCAGAAGTGTAAGTATTTTTTTTAACGCTTTAAATGTTGCTTGAAATATTTCTGGCAAAGATCTATAAAAAAAAAAAGAGAAAAATCGTGACAAATATTTTTAAGTTTATACAACAAAGTCGTCAAGAAGCATCCAAGATAGTTTGGCCAAATCGTAGAGAAACAGTCACTACCACTGTAATGGTTTTTATAATGGTAGCGATTTTGGCAACATTCTTTCTAATTACAGATTCCATTATATCGTTTTTACTAAGGATTATATTGAGCCTAAGTTTTTAGATTTGAAATTTAATAGAAATTTAATTATAACTGACCTCGAAACAGTTGACCTAACTGATTTTTTTGATTAAAGGTTTCCAAAAACAAGTGGGTAAATCAGAATGGCTATGCGATGGTACTCGGTTAGTGTTTTCTCTAATTTTGAGAAAAAGGTTGCCGAAAGTATAAAAGAGATGGTTGCACAAAAAAACCTCGAGGATGAGGTGTCAGAAGTTTTAGTGCCAACCGAAGAAGTACTGGAGATTCGAAGGGGTAAAAAAGTCCAGAGGGAAAGAAGGTTTATGCCTGGATATGTGCTAGTGAAAATGGACATGAGTGAGCAGGCATATCATGCTATTAAGGGAATCAATCGTGTTTCAGGATTTTTAGGAGCACATGGTAAGCCTACCCCATTACCGGACGCAGAAGTTGCTAGAATAATGAATCAGGTTGAAGAGGGAGGAGACTCACCAAGATCGCTCATTGCATTTGATGTTGGCGAAAAGGTTAACGTCACTGATGGGCCTTTTGAAGGCTTTGCTGGCACAGTAGAAGAAGTGGATGATATCAATTCAAGACTGAAACTGACTGTATCAATATTTGGGAGAGCAACGCCAGTAGAGTTGGAATTTACTCAGGTTCAAAAACAAAATTGATATCAAATGATATGAAAGAGGAAAATAGGCTATGGCAAAAAAAATTGAAGGATACTTGAAACTGCAAATACCAGCTGGAAAAGCCAATCCCTCACCACCTGTGGGCCCAGCTCTTGGGCAACGAGGATTGAATATTATGGAGTTTTGTAAAGCTTTCAATGCTAACACACAGGAAATGGAGCCTGGAGCGCCATGTCCAACAGTGATTACCTACTATGTGGATAAGTCGTTCTCTATGGATATAAAAACACCTCCGGCTTCATTTTTTTTAAAAAAAGCTTCTGGGTTAAAATCTGGATCATCAACTGCTGGAAAGGAGACAGCTGGAACTGTAACGTCTAAACAAGTCAGAGAAATTGCTGAGTCAAAAATGAAGGATTTGAATGCTAATGATATCGAAGGTGCAATGCAAATTATTTTAGGTTCAGCCAGATCCATGGGTATTGAAGTTAAGGATTAGAGAAGGGATATATAGAGATGGTAAAAGCTGGAAAGAAATTTTTAAGTGCTAAGAAGGCATTTGAAGATAAACAAGATCTTAGTCTAGAGGAGGCCATAGATTTGGTCAAAAATAATGCCTCAGCAAAGTTTGATGAAACCGTAGATGTAGCAATAAATCTTGGCGTTGACCCAAAACATGCTGATCAGATGGTTAGAGGGGTATGTGCTCTACCTCATGGAAATGGAAAAAATCTTAGAGTAGCAGTTTTTGCCAAGGGTGATAAAGCTGAGGAGGCTAAGAAAGCCGGAGCCGATATTGTTGGTGCTGAAGATTTGATGGAAACTATTCAAGGCGGGGTAATTGATTTCGACCGCTGTATCGCAACACCTGATATGATGGCAATTGTTGGTAGGTTGGGCAAAGTGCTTGGGCCCAGAAATTTAATGCCAAACCCAAAAGTGGGTACCGTTACACTAGATGTAGAAAAGGCCGTAAAGTCTGCTAAATCTGGAGAAGTACAATTTAAAGTAGAAAAATCTGGAGTGGTGCAAGCAGGCTTAGGCAAAGTATCATTTGACAAACAAAAAATTTCGGAAAATATTACAGCATTTATCGAATCAGTGAATAAGGCAAAACCGTCAGGAGCTAAGGGTTCATATTTGAAGAGGATTTCCATAAGCTCTACAATGGGCCCAAGCGTAACTTTGGACAGTACCCAATTTGCTGGTTGATAAAACGCATGAATGGTTAATCATGTGTCTATGGAGTATTAGCTCGCAGAAGGCTAATGCTAGTCGAAGATGGTGGGTTGCTTGTGTGTAAACCCTGCCTGAGACAGGTAGAATGGTTTTGAAGCTATATTGATTATAGTCTTATTCACCTACCTGTTTTGTTAAAGGAGCGATCCTTTTTTGGTCTCTGACTTTAAAAATAGTTAGGGGCACAAACGTTGGAGTTGAATAGTTGGATAGAGCTAGAAAAGAACAAGTAGTAAGTGAGCTAAAAGACGTTTTTAAGCAATCCGGTATAATTGTCGCTGCTCGATATGCAGGCATAACCGTCGCAGAAATGTCAAGTCTTAGAAATAAGATGAGGGAAAATAGTGCGAACGTACGGGTAGCAAAAAATAGGCTCGCAAGAATAGCTATTGAAAAATCCCCAACTGAAGGTATGAAGCACTTGCTGGTTGATCAGATAGTACTTATGTATTCGGAAGATCCCGTGACCGCAGCTAAAATATCTGTTGAATTCGCAAAGACTAATGAAAATTTAAAAATTGTTGGCGGCGCGATGGGCGAGAAAATACTGGACTCTGACGGTGTAACTGAAGTCGCAAAGCTACCTTCAAGAGAAGAAGTGTTGTCGAGTATTAGCGCTCTCCTCTTAGCACCAGGAAGTGGTTTGGCAGCGAACTTAGTTGGTCCGGCTTCGGCTATCGCAGGTGTGTTAGAAAATGTAGGAGGAGACTAGAAATGGGTTTCTCTTTAATAACTTTAAAAAATAAAATGGGTGAAAAATAATGGCTGATTTAAAGAAACTTGCAGAAGACATCTCTAAGTTATCCCTTGTGGATGCGGTGGAGTTGAAGAATATACTTAAGGATGAGTACGGAATTGAGCCGGCTGCGGGCGGAGCTGTGATGGTTGCAGGAGCTGGGACTGGCGGTGGAGCTGGCGGAGCTGATGGAGCTTCGGGTGGAGAAGAAAAAAGTGAATTCAATATTATTTTAAAGGCAGCTGGTGATAAGAAGATCAATGTGATCAAAGAAGTTAGAACTATAACAGGTTTGGGATTGAAGGAGGCTAAAGACCTCGTTGAAGCTGGCGGGAAAACTGTTAAAGAAGGTGTGCCTAAGGATGAGGCAGAAGAAATTAAGAAAAAACTTGAGGAGGCAGGAGCTGAAGTAGAATTGTCTTAAGTTTAACTATAAGATGAAAGCTTCATCAACAGTCTACGTAAACTTAATCTCTTTTCGGGAGTGCTTTGGGAGAGCACATGAATTGGAAGAGCTTTTGAAATTTAATGATCT
>CAZOIZ010000020.1:0-15149 GCA_964580005.1 uncultured Rhodobacterales bacterium | reverse complement strand
AACCATCTTGATGACCTAGATGAGGTAGCTTACTTTTTTAGGAAAAAATATTCGCGTTGTTTAAGAATAGCGACAAAATATCAAAACATAACTCGAGAGTTTCTAATAGATAAGCAAGTTACTAACTTTGAGATTATTGAAAGCCAGGGTGCTACTGAGGGCGCTATAGTAAATGGTATTGCTGACGTCGTAGTGGATATCACGTCCACTGGCGAAACATTAAAGCAAAATAAATTGAAAACTATTGAAGACGGTATTCTTTTAGAAAGCTTTGCTGCAATTTTTATGAATAAGAGATGGTACAAAAAAAATAGGAGTGATTTCGGGCTAAAAAACTTTTTGGCCAAGGTATCTTAGATAGCTTATTTACAATAATCCCACTTCTAGCAATTTTTGTTGAAGCTCTAGTGGAATATCATCGTCAAACGTTCCTGTCACATGGTCTACAATGTCTGCTGGGGTCTTATTTCTCTTCAGGTATCTCCAGCCCTGGAAAGGTCTTTTGCGGATTGGAGTTGTCTTTATAATTGTATTATTCAGAAATATTTTACATCTTTTTATTCCATCCGCATCTTCCTGTTTTGTGATTGCAACGATTTTTTGCCTAGCGCAGATCACACCCTTTATAACCCAATACAAAGAACCGGATTTAACAATGGCTTCATGCTTCTTTGGCATCAACTTAGTTGAATGATAGAAGCCATTATTTGCAAGGTTCCCAGCCTGGTTTAAAAACCGTCGCTGGATTAAGGCTAACTCTTCAATGGATTGTACCCCGACTGCAAGTTTCACAATATTCACGGTTGGTTCAGACATTTCACATTGTCTAGCTTTATTGTGCCAATAAGTAAATGTTTTCTTGACACTAGAAGAACTTTTAATATAAACAAATCACTTCATCAAGCTAGAGGGTAAGATTTTGACAAAAAGAACCGCTGCAAAGCATAAAATCGATAGACGGATGGGAGAAAACATTTGGGGTCGACCAAAATCACCTGTTAATAAACGAGAGTATGGTCCGGGGCAGCATGGACAAAGAAGGAAAGGAAAGCTTTCAGATTTTGGATTGCAGTTGAGAGCAAAGCAAAAGCTTAAAGGATATTATGGAGATTTGACAGAGAAGCAATTCAGAAAAATATTCAATATTGCTGAGAAAGAAAGAGGAGACACGGGTGAAAAGTTGATAGGGCTTTTGGAAAGAAGATTGGACGCAGTTGTATACAGGTCAAAGTTTGTTCCCACAATTTTTGCAGCCAGGCAGTTTGTTAACCATGGCCACGTAATGGTTAACGGAAAGAAGGTAAACATACCATCCTACAGTGTTAAAGAGGGTGATATTATCGAGGTCAGAGATAAATCAAAAGAAATGGCTCTTATAGTAGAGGCACTTGCTTTAAAAGAGAGAGATGTGCCGGAATATATTGAAGTCGATTTTAAGAAGATGACAGCCAAGTTTATAAGAATACCTGAACTTTCGGATGTTCCTTATCCAGCAATAATGGAACCCAATCTTGTTGTGGAATATTACGCAAAAAATTAGTAGGCCTTATGATTCATTATATTTTCAAAAAAGAAATCTGTTTCCCAGAAAATAGTAAGCTAGAGCAGGCCGTTTTTGGAATGGGGTGTTTCTGGGGCGCGGAGAAGAAGTTTTGGGAACTTGATGGTGTTAAGCTTACAGCGGTTGGCTATTCTGGAGGTCTTAGTACAAATCCGAGTTACAGGGATGTGTGTACTGGATTGACCGGTCATAACGAGGTTGTTAAAGTACTGTTCGATCCCTCAGAGGTAACTTATGAGAGTATATTGGCAACATTTTGGGAAAACCATGATCCAACACAGTTGAATAGACAGGGTAATGATATAGGCACACAATATAGAAGCGGGGCCTATTATTTTTCTGATACCCAAAAGTTTAAGTTGCTAGAAACTAAAGCAGTATACGAAAACTCACTGCGAAAATCAGGATTTGGACCTATTGTGACCGAGATCAAAAAGGCACCTGAGTTTTTTTTAGCTGAAGACTATCATCAGCAATATCTTGCCAAGAACCCTCATGGTTATTGCGGCTTAGGAGGGACGGGCATTGGCCTTAAAAATAAACTGGAGACTTCTGCCGAGGCTTTTTAGGTATATATTGTTTTTCAATAGATAATCTCAATTTAGATAAACTTAAAAAGCTTGAAAAATTTTTTGAGTTTAATAGTTCATTATTCGAGTATCAAGACGTAATAGCTAGTCCTAACAGACCTATATTTACACTTAAAATTTTTACAAAAGTTCGTTTAGACCAGATTATAATTTCTTTAATTGAGGAGTGCTTTGAAGTAAAAGCCATCATTACAAAAGTACCAAAAAAGAATTGGCTATTGGCATCCAATGTTAAATTTAGTCCTGTTAAAATAGATAAATTCATTATTACAAGCTCCTTTTTTGCAAACTCTGTAAGGCAAGATAGATTTTCGTTAATAATTGATGCTTCTTTAGCTTTTGGAACAGGGCATCATTATTCAACAAAATTTTGTTTGGAGCTAATTCAAGTACTTAAAAAAAGGGGGGTTAATCCATTTACAATAATAGATGTTGGGTGTGGTACAGGGATCCTTTCTATAGCTATGGCCAAGTTATTTCGTTCAAGGATAATCGCGGTTGATAATGATATCCATTCCGTTCAAATGACCAAGCGTAACATAGTCGTTAACAAGGTTGTGCAGTGCGTAAAAGTTTACAATTCTTCAGGACTTATAGGCAATCATCTTAATTCAAGGGCGAAATATGATTTAATAGTGGCTAATATTTTGTTTAAACCTATAAAAATCTTGATGAGATCGTCAATTACAAATCTTTCTAAGGGAGGATTTCTGATTTTGTCTGGTTTGAACATTAAACAGGCAAGGCAATTGAAAGAGATTTCAAAACAATTTGGATTAAAAGTTATAGATGAAAGGAAAGAAGCTAATTGGGGGTCATTATTATTAAAAAAAACTGTTGTAAAAGAGCAATCAAACTGAGTTATTGAAGGTATGTACGTATTTATGTTAACATTTGGTAAAAAAGAACAATATGCAGGTAATTGGAATAGATCCAGGACTTATTAATACTGGGTGGGCTGTTATTGAGGAAGATGGCTCGAAAATAAAATATTTAGGTAGTGGTATTTGCAAAACTGGCAATAAAAGAGAGATGGCAGCCAGATTGGTATCTATTTTGGAACAATTAAGATTAGTTATAAAAAGATTTGAGGTAGAAAGCGGTGCGATAGAAAAGGCTTTTGTAAAGAATGACCCTCTTGCAGCCTTAAAGCTTGGGCAAGCGAGAGCTTCAGCAATGATAGCTCTTGGGGAAAGTAAAATTGAAGTAAGTGAATATGCTCCAAACTATGTAAAGAAAATATTCGCTGGCAAGGGTCATGCAACCAAAGAAGAGGTTAAGAGAATGGCATCTTTACAGTTTCCAAAAGTTTGCTTTGGCCTGACCGATGAGGCAGATGCTCTAGCGATAGCTGTATGCCATGTGCATACTTTGAGATTAAATGCTAATTTAAATAGAGCGATAAAGAAAGCAATGTGATCTCAAATGATAGGTAGAATAAAGGGTCAACTCATTGAGAAAAAAATTGATAGTGTCATCATTGATGTTCACGGAATTGGGTACGTTGTTTATGTAACTGAAAAAACGGCAAGGTCCCTGACCCTAGATAATCAATTGGGAGACATATCACTTTACTCAGAGTTATTAGTAAAGGAGGACTTATTACAACTAGTGGGGTTCATAACCCAGACAGAAAAAGATTGGTTCAATATTCTGCGATCAGTTCAGGGTATAGGAGCTAAAGTTGCTCTAACCATTTTGAATACTCTTGATCCGAATGAACTTTTGCGTGCTGTAAGAATGAAAAATGAATTGGCGTTTTCTTCAGTCTCTGGAATCGGATCTCGAATGGCTCAGAGACTAGTTGTTGAGTTAGGTGGTAGAAAAGATTTAATAATATTAGAGGATGAAGAAACTAAAGAGATAATAGATGAAAGTAATGAGCAGACTGCTACCATAATAAAAAGAAAAGAGATACAGCAAGATGCGTTATCAGCTTTGCAGAACCTGGGTTTTAAAACTGCAGAGGCAAAAAGCACGATAGATAAAATTTTAGTAGAAAATGATTTTATAGATGCTTCACAGCTAGTAAAGGAAGCTCTCAGGTCGTTGGCAAGAGGATAGACCCAATGAATGATGACAGAAATATTTTGTCCACGGATGAGTTTAAAGAAGACTATGAAAATACGCTTCGACCAAAAAGCATAGATGAATTTATTGGACAGGCCGATTTGAAAAAAAATCTAAAGATTTTTTTGGAGGCATCCAAAATACGAAAAAGAGCATTAGATCATGTTCTTTTTCATGGTCCTCCTGGGTTGGGTAAAACAACCTTGGGACAAATTATTGCAAGAGAATTAGGGGTAAATTTTAAAATGACGTCCGGTCCCGTTTTAACAAAATCTGGTGATTTAGCGGCAATTCTTACCAGTCTCGAGGCGAATGATGTTCTATTTATTGATGAGATACACAGATTGTCACCAGCTGTTGAGGAAATTCTTTATCCGGCTATGGAAGACTTCAGTTGTGATTTAATTGTGGGAGAGGGTTCTGCTGCTCGTTCTTTACGAATAGAATTAAAGCCTTTTACCTTGGTTGGATCAACAACTCGCCTCGGTCTTTTGACTACGCCGATGAGAGATAGATTTGGGATCCCAGTCCGTTTAAATTTTTATGAAGTGGAAGACTTAATTTTGGTTGTTAGTCGAGCGGCCGATCTTTTGAGTTTTAAAATCGATCAATTAAGTGCTGGTGAAATTGCAAAAAGATCAAGGGGAACTCCAAGGATTGCTGGAAGGCTTCTTAGAAGAGTAATTGATTTCGCTACCGTTGAAAATAACGGAGTCATAAATGATGTGTTGGTAGACAGTGCACTTAATAGGCTTGGGGTAGATCATATCGGACTTGATGAAGGCGATCGAAAATATTTGAACCTTTTAGCAAATGAATATGGAGGTGGACCTGTAGGTTTAGATACTCTGGCTGCTGCACTTTCCGAGTCCAAGGATTCAATAGAAGAGGTCCTAGAACCATATCTATTACAGGAAGGCATGATACAGAGGACGCCAAGAGGGCGGTCCCTAGGTAAGAAAACGTGGGAATATCTAGGAATAGAAAAACCGAATGTATAGGTAGGAAATAATTAGGAAGCAAAAATGTTTCAATATAATTGTGAGGTCTTTTACGAAGATACTGATATGGGCGGAAGAGTGTACCATGCCAACTACCTTAAATTTATTGAACGTGCGAGAAGTAAGTTTATTGAATACTTAAATATTGATCAAAGAGCATTACTCTTAGAAGAAAAAAAATTTTTCGTTGTAAAAAATCTTATTGCTGATTACTTATTACCTGCACATTTTGGTGATAAGCTCGTAATTTGCACGACTCTGACAGAACTTAAACGAGCCAGCATGACATTGAAACAAGAGATCTTGAGAAATAACAAAAAAATTTTTGACTGTGACGTACGTGTGGCGCTACTAAACTGTTCTGGGAAACCCGAAAAATTTTCGAGTGATCTTGTTTTAAAGATTGAAAAATTTTTTAAATCTTCTCAAAAGAAAATAGGAGAATAGAAAATATGGAAGAATCTATTTTATCTCAAAGCCAGTCGGTAGACTTTTCCTTTATAGCTCTTTTTCTTAGAGCTACATTTACTGTCAAAGTAGTAATGCTGGTTTTGATTTTTTCGTCTTTTTGGTCTTGGGCAATCATTATTCAGAAAACTTTAGATTACAGAAAATCAAAAAGAGAAAAGAAAGTTTTTTTGGATGAGTTCTGGTCTGGGGGCTCTTTAGATGATTTGTATAACGAAAAAAGAGACGATCCCAAAGGAGCGTGTGAACAAATATTTTGTGCTGCAATGGATGAATGGCAAAGATCCTCAGATGGTGATGGAAAACTAATAGACGGAGTGCAGTCTAGATTAGAGCGAGCAATGTATGTGGTTTTAGATCGCTGGAATGAGAAATTGAGCTCGGGTCTTTATTTTCTTGCAACGGTAGGTTCAGTTGCTCCATTCGTGGGCTTATTTGGTACCGTCTGGGGAATTAAAAATGCTTTTCAAGAAATTGCAATTCAAGAAAGTAGTAATTTAGCAGTGGTAGCTCCTGGCATTGCTGAAGCCCTCTTAGCTACTGCATTAGGGCTATTAGCGGCAATACCCGCAGTTGTTTTTTATAATAAGCTCTCAGGCGACTCACAAAAAATTATTAATGGAGTGGAAGAATTTTCAGAAGAATTTTCTGTTATAATTTCGAGGTACATTGACATGAATAAAAATCATAAAGAGTAAGTATGCAAATTGGACCAAAGGCCGCAAGCCGATCAAAAAAAAGACAAAAATTTTCCAGCAGGAATTTTGTTCCAATGTCAGAAATTAACGTAACACCTTTTGTTGATATAATGTTGGTACTTTTAATTATATTTATGGTAGCCGCGCCTCTATTGAGCGTAGGTATAGAGGTTGATTTGCCCAACACCAAAGCAAAGCCATTAGAAACTGAAAAAGAAAGACCTCTTACTCTTACCTTAGACGGTAATAGCAATCTTTTTATAAACGAAGTGAAAATAGAAAAAGGTGAGCTGCGTTCTAAGCTTTTAGCGATTAAAAAAGAGAGAGAATCTGATGAGATTTATTTAAGAGCTAGTAAAAATATAGAGTATCAGAAAATCGCAACCCTTCTGGCTCTTGTCAGCAATATTGGTTATTCTCAGATATCATTAGTTACTGATGTAGAATAACGCAAACGAGACTAAATATGAGACAAGGTATTTATACTTCTGGATTTTTTCATCTATTTGGGGGATTTTTGTTGCTAGCAAATTTCCAATTATTAGAAAATAATTCAAATGAGGTGTTGAATAAAGTTAGTGTGAAATTATTATCTGAGCAAGAGCTTATTGAACTTGCAGAGAGGGAAAAAACGAGAGCAAAGGAAGTTGAAAACTTTCAACCAAGGACAATTACTGACCTTAATACTAATCCAAAAAAAATTGCCATACCTCCTAAGATAAATGCTGGCAATGAAATAAAAGGTTTAACTGAGCCCAATATTATTAAAATTAAAAAACGTAAGACAAGCGATGAAATCATCACTGAACATGCTCAAAGAGGCGATGATGATGTTGAAAAACAGGTTGAGAAAAAATCAAACAGAACTGTTCAAAAAAACGACTTGCAAGAAAAATCAAATAATGACAGAGCAAAACAAAAAAATACTAGCTCACAGATTTCGTCGGAGGGTGAAAATGTAGAGATTGTTTCGGGAGCCTTAAAGATTGCAAAGTTACCCCTATTAAAACCAAACTTTGTCGAACAAAGTGATCAAAATGATCTCAAGAAAACAATATCAACGAAACAGAATGATGAAGTATACAATAGCTTAATCGAGCAAGTTTTGAATAGTCAGAAAAAAGAGAAAGTTGCGGAAAATTCAATTCAAAGATTAACTAAGGCTAGGATTTTACAGACACTTAACGATAATTGGAATGTTGTTTCAATAAATAGACTGCCAAATTATGAAAAGTATGTAATTATTTTAGAGTTAAAGATCGATGAAAATGGGTACATTAGTGGACCAATAAAGCTGGTATACCCACAAAAAGCTTCTGGAAACTTTGAAATAGCGAAAAGATCTGCTATCAACGCTGTATTAGAGTCCTCACCCTTTCCAGTGGCAAAGGAAAGTTTTCCGAGAGGATTAGTATTAAGAGTAGTATTTGATCCTAAAACAAATGTGGGTGTAAATAATGGTTAAACAGAGTATCTTGAAACACCTAAAACTTATTTTTTTAATAGGCGTGTTATTAATCAACTTTAGCTTTGCATTTGCCCAGAAAAATGTGGCGCCTCAGCTTGACATGACCGTAAATAGAGGCGTCATAAAACCAATATCATTAGCTATACCAAACTTTATTAAGGAAAGTGGTGCCAACTCGATTATCAGCAGAGAGCTAGCAAAAGTAATCTCAAACAATCTCAATGGTACCGGACTGTTTAAATCTATCCCACAGACTGCTTATGTCAGTACACCCTTAAGTTTTAATACACCAGTCCAGTTTAGTGACTGGTCGATAATAAATGCAGATGTTTTAGTTGTAGGGTCCGTTGGTTTAAAACCTGATGGTCGATTGGAAGTTAAATTTAGATTATGGGATGTATCTCAGCAAAAAGAAATTGGAAAGGGGAAGCAATATTTCACAAATTCCGAGAGCTGGAGGAGAATTTCACATAAAATATCGGATACTATATATTCGAGGGTTACTGGTGAGGGGGCATACTTTGATAGCAGAGTTGTTTTCGTTTCTGAGACTGGGCCAAAGGATAATAGAAAAAAAAGACTTGCTATTATGGATCAGGATGGAGCAAATTTTAGGTTGTTAAAACACCCACCGTCTCTAGTGATTGCGCCTCGCTTTTCTCCCACCACAAATAAGATAATTTTTACTGGATACGAAACAGGTAAGCCAAGAGTTTATTTAATGGACCTAAGTTCGGGAGAGATAACCTCACTGCCTGAATTACAGGGAATGAGTTTTGCTCCAAGATTCTCTGCAGACGGAACTGAAATAGTGCTTTCAATTACTGAGAATGGTAACACTGATATTTTCGTAAGTAATTTGGCTTCAGGAACAAAAAGAAGACTAACAACTAATATTGCTATCGATACCGCACCAAGCTTTTCACCAGATGGGAATAGTATTGTGTTTGAAAGTGATCGTGGAGGTGGGCAACAACTATATATTATTTCATCTAAAGGGGGAGAAGCGAAAAGAATAAGTTTTGGCAAAGGTAGATATGCTACACCGGTTTGGTCACCTAGAGGTGACCTAATTGCATTCACTAAGATTAAAGAAGGAAAATTTCATATTGGAGTGATGCGGGTTGATGGGACTAAGGAAAGATTGCTGACGACGTCGTTTTTGGATGAAGGTCCTGCTTGGGCTCCAAACGGTAGAGTTTTAATGTTTTTCAGAGAAACGCCGGGAAAGGCAGGAGCTCCCTCGATTTATTCTATTGATATTTCTGGACGTAATCTCAAAAAGATAAAAACTTCTTCTTTTGCCTCGGACCCCAATTGGTCTCAAATTTTAAATTAATGTTATCGTTTAAAATTTGTGATATAAAATTAAATAACATTCGAACAGTAGACAAGGCAAAAATTATGAAAAACATTGGACTTGCAATTTTCGTTATCCTACTGCTTGTAGGGTGTGAAAATAATAAGAGCTTTAAAAGCTCACTCAATGAAGCACAAATCTCTCAAAATGATATAGAGTATTTTCAAAAATTAGTAGGAGACACGATTCTATTCACTGTTGATCAAAGTGGATTGCGTCCAGATGCAATAAGTATTTTAAACGCGCAAGTGGAGTGGCTTAAAGAGAAGAAATTTTTACCTATCACTATAGAGGGACATGCTGATGAACAGGGAACAAGAGAGTACAATTTAGCTCTCGGTGCACGAAGAGCTACAGCAGTGAGAGAATTCTTTTTAGCGAAGGGTATTGAGCAAGATCGTATCAGCATAGTTACCTACGGAAAAGAGAGGCCTTTGCGTGTTTGTTCAAATGAAGAATGTTGGTCCAAAAATCGTAGAGCAGTAACAGTAGTTGGTAAAAAAATCACAGATTAGTGATTACAAAAATATTACAAAGTTGTCATGCTTTTAAGATCAGTTATTATAATTTTTTTAACACCATTCCTACTATACGTTGGCAAATCATTAGCAAGTGAAGCTCCTGAATTGGAGGTGCTTCAAAAGAGGCTCCTACTACTTGAAAAGGAAATACTTGACTTGAAGATGAAAAACATTGTGGAAGATAAGTTTGAATGGCAATTTTTAAAGATGACTGAAATAGAGAATGATATCAAGAAGTTACATAACAGATTTGAAATTCTTGAAAACAACTACTATAAGGAGTTAAAAAACCTTAAGGCATTAGTACTAAATTCTGATACAAGCAATATCGAAAAAACTGAAGATTATAATGAAAACATTCAGAAAGAGAGAGTGACTGAACCCTCATTTGATAACTCAGCGTCTTTAGAGAATCTAGAAGTTCTTGGTAAAGAAGAAGAATTTTACATGAGTGCACTAAATCTCTTTGACAGGGGTCAAACAAAATTGGCTGAGCAACGTTTATCAGAATTTATAGAAAGGTTCCCAACCAGCACAAAACTCGATGCTGTTTTGTTCTGGAGAGCAGAGGCAAGAGTGAAAGACGAAAACTGGATTGGTGCCGCTAATGATTACTTAGAGAGTTTCACAATTAATCCGGACGGAGAGTCTGCCCCAAAAACATTATTTGGTTTAGGAGTAAGTTTGGGCGCTATAGGAGAAAAAGAGCAGGCCTGTTTAACCCTAGATGAAGTTGGATCTAGATTTGAAAATATTGAAAGATCTCTATTGGTCGAAATTGTCAAAGCAAAAAATCTCTTAAACTGTGATCAGCCAAGATAGCACAAAAATGATCGAAAAGATTGTTAGGAATTTTGCTAGTCTGAAACTACGCTCTTGTGGAATTGCAGTGTCAGGTGGAAGTGACTCAATGGCTCTTTTTCATATGCTTACAGATTGGAAATCCAGTAATAAACCCGAAATAATAGTAGCGTCAATAGATCATGGGTTGAGATCAGAAAGCAAATTAGAGGTAGAATTTGTAAAGAAGGCTTGTGAAATGAAAAAAGTCAAACATTTTTCCCTAGCTCCATCTACCCATTTATCAAAAATACGAGGGAATTTACAAGATAATGCCCGATCTGCAAGATATACATTATTACGAAATTGGGCTATTGCGAAAAACCTTCAATGTATTCTTCTGGGACATACATTGGATGACCAAGAAGAAAACCTTCTAATTAGGTTTTTCAGAGGTTCAGGGGTAGATGGTTTAGTTAGCATGGAAGAGATGGTTGCTAGAAATGAAATATTATGGATGAGACCATTATTAAAATTTAGAAAAGAAGACTTACGAAACTATTTGAGAACTAACAATTATAGTTGGGTAGACGATCCCTCAAATCACGATGATAAATACAAGAGGGTAAGGATGAGAAAGCTTCTCAAGCAACTAAAATCTAATAATCTTATAACACCTAATTTTGTAAAAACAGCTGATCACATGCTAAGGGCTTCAAAGCTATCGAGGGAAATAGCTATATCCAATTCGAAAACTCTTTTATCGTTTAATGATGTTGGTCAAATAAGTTTTAAAGTTGAAAAATTTTCTAAACTCTTTGAAGATTCTCAATATAGAATACTCGCTGGTATAGTCTCATGGTTTTCGGGAAGCTTCTACAAACCCCGGTTTTCACAACTTGAGAATGTGTATAACAAAATATTAAATGTCAATATTACGGGTTCTACGTTAGGTGGAACAGTCTTCAAGAAAAAAAATGGTATAGTAACTGTGACTCGAGAATTGGGTTCTATTGAAGAAAATTTTTTAGTAAAGAACAAAAAGTTTATTTGGGACAACAGATGGTTAATTACGTTAAAATCTGGATATCAAGGACAATTATATGTTAAGCCTTACGGATTATTAGGAACTGATGACCAAGAAATTTTTATCACAAGTAAATTTGATAGAAATGCAGTGGCAACAATTCCTGTGGTAGTAACAAAAAGAGATGTTAAATTTGTTCCATTCTCTAATTTGAAATATGATATTGATGTGAAATTATTAAATCAGGACAATGAGTTTTATAAATTCTTTTAAAAACAGTTGAATTTGCGTTTTTTTAGCATACTTATAAGATGTCGAAAATTAAAGTGGTATTAATACATGAATAACTACAGAAACATAGCCTTCTGGCTTATATTATTTTTCCTTCTCGTCGCGCTGTTCAATGTTTTCAGCGGCAACACAATTAATAATAAGAGAGAGTTATCTTTTTCTCAGTTTTTGGATCAAGTAGGTAAAGGAAAGGTAGCGGAAGTTGTTCTTGATGGAGAGACCATCCATGTAAGAGAGTCAGATGGTATGCGGTATGAGGTTGTTCAACCACTCGGTACAAACCTAGTAGAGGTTCTGAGCAGATCGGATATAGAAGTCCGTGCAGTTAAACAGGAAAAATCGGGACTGATGAGTGCGATAGGCGTTTGGCTGCCCTTTATCTTATTAATTGGTGTGTGGCTCTACCTTATGAACCGAATGCAAGGTGGTGGTCGTGGAGGTGCGATGAGCTTTGGTAAGTCAAAGGCAAAACTTCTCACCGAAAAACATGGCAAAGTAACATTCAATGACGTCGCTGGTATTGACGAAGCAAAAGACGAGTTAGAAGAGATTGTTGAGTTTTTAAAGGATCCTCAAAAGTTTGGAAGGTTGGGGGGTAAGATACCCAAAGGTGCATTGTTAGTTGGACCTCCTGGAACAGGAAAGACACTCTTAGCTAGAGCTATTGCAGGAGAAGCAGGAGTACCTTTTTTCACTATATCTGGTTCAGATTTTGTTGAAATGTTTGTTGGGGTAGGGGCGAGTAGAGTAAGAGATATGTTCGACCAAGCAAAGAAAAACGCACCTTGCATCGTTTTTATAGATGAAATCGACGCTGTGGGTCGCCACAGGGGAGCAGGTTACGGTGGTGGAAATGATGAGAGAGAGCAAACACTAAACCAACTTCTTGTTGAAATGGATGGTTTTGAGTCAAATGAAGGCGTTATACTAATAGCTGCCACTAACAGACCTGATGTTTTAGATCCAGCTCTGTTGAGACCTGGGCGGTTTGATAGACAGGTGCAGGTACCTAATCCGGACATCCAAGGCCGTACAAAAATACTGAATGTGCATGCTAAGAAGACTGTTTTAGGACCAGATATAGATTTAAGAATTATCGCTCGAGGAACTCCAGGTTTTTCTGGAGCCGACCTTGCAAACCTCGTAAATGAGGCAGCACTAATGGCAGCAAGAGCGGGGAAAAGATTTGTTGCGATGATAGATTTTGAAAATGCTAAGGACAAAGTCATGATGGGTGCTGAGAGACGATCTATGGTAATGACTGACGATGAGAAGAAATTAACCGCTTATCATGAAGCGGGACACGCGATAGTGGGCTTAAATGTACCACAACACGACCCAATTCATAAGGCTACTATTATACCTCGAGGAAGAGCACTGGGTTTGGTGCTTAGCTTACCTGAACGAGATCAGTTATCAGTGACCAGAACTAAATATAAATCAAAGATAGCGATGGCTATGGGTGGTAAGGTTGCAGAGGAAATGGTTTTTGGAGCTGAGAACGTTACATCTGGGGCAAGCTCCGACATTCAGCAAATAACTAAGATTGCCCGAGCGATGGTAATGCAATTTGGGATGTCTGATAATTTAGGAAATATCGATTATGCCAACGAACAGCAAACCTATCTTGGCCCAACAAGCCCAGGCAGTCATTTAGGTCCAGAAACACAGGAAAAGATTGATATTGAAGTCAGAAAGCTTGTTGATGAAGGTTATACAACCGCGAAAAATATTTTAAAAAAGGAAAAAAAGAAGCTAGATTTGTTGGCTAATGGATTGTTAGAGTACGAAACGCTAACAGGAAGTGAAATTACACAGGTATTATCCGGAAAACCGCTTAATAGAGATTTGGATGATTTTGATGATCCTGATGATAAGCAGAATAAGAATAGTGTCACCTCAATACCTAAAACTGGATCAACCGGTAGAAAGAAAGGTGGAGGCTTGAAGTCCCAACCTCAGGCCTAGCATCAAGTAAGATCACCCTCTAAGTCATATTCAGAAGAAGCTTTAATTTTTACCAGAACACGATCACCTACACAGTGATTAGTTTGCTTTTTTGGGACATAGACTAGGCCATCTATCTCCGGAGCATCAAAAACCGTCCTACATATAAGTTTTTCAGGTTCCACCGTGTCTATAACGCAAGTATATGTTTTGCCTACTTTTTCTTGAAGCGTCGATTCGGAAAGTTCTTGTGCCTTTATCATAAAACGGTTGAAACGATCCTCTATGACATCATCTGGAATATGATCTTCCATTAAGTTTGATCTTGCGCCAGAAACGTTTTCATATTTGAAACATCCCACTCTATTAATTTTCGCTTCTTCTAACCAATCTAGAAGAAAACTAAACTCACTTTCAGTTTCTCCAGGGAAGCCCACAATAAAAGTTGACCTGATATTAAGATCTGGATTAATTGAACGCCACTGAGAAATTTGCTGCAGATCATGCACATTATTAGAAGGTCGAGCCATTCTTTTTAATACATCCGGATGTGCGTGTTGAAAAGGGACGTCTAAATAAGGTAAGACCCTTTTGTGATCCATAAGAGGTATTAATTGCTTCACATGAGGATAAGGATAGATATAGTGCAGTCGTACCCATGCTCCTAAAGATGCAAGCTCATTCACTAAATTATAAATATTAGTTTTAAGTTTTTTCCCATCTACTAATACCTCTTCAAACTTTAGATCTAAACCGTAAGCCGAAGTATCTTGTGATATTACAAGTAATTCTTTAGTGCCCCTTTCAACTAAGGTTTTTGCTTCAGATAGAATTGAATTCAATGACCTAGATTTTAGAGGTCCTCTCAAAGAGGGAATTATACAAAATGAGCATTTATGGTTACATCCCTCAGAAATTTTTAAATAACTATAATGTCTTGGTGTAAGTTTGACATAAGACGAAGATGGTTTTGCTTCAAATGGATTTGTTTTTATTGGAATATTTTCCGTAATTGAATCTAAAACTTCAGTAAATTTTTGAGGTCCTGTTATAGTCATTACATTAGGGTGAGACTGCCGTATAAATTCCGGAGTTGAACCAAGACACCCAGTTACTATTACTTTTCCATTTTCATTAAGGGCTTCACCAATAGCATTCAAACTTTCAGCTTTTGCCGAGTCAAGGAAACCACACGTATTTACAACAACGGCATCAGCATTATCATAAGTCGGTGATATTCCATAACCCAATTTTTGAAGCTTGTTTATTAAAACTTCGGAATCAACTAGTGCTTTTGGACAACCAAGGCTAACTAAACCTATATTTGGGGAGTTTCTATCCATAACGTATTCACGTAAATGGTTTTA
>CAZOIZ010000019.1:0-15456 GCA_964580005.1 uncultured Rhodobacterales bacterium | reverse complement strand
CAATAGCCTCGAGCGTATTGTTTGGATTTGATAGATCGACTTGAACATGGTTCGCCTCACCCCCAGGCCAGGGACATTTTGTGTCAAACGCCTGCCTAGAACATGTAATTACACGCCACTTTTCATCAGAAAATTTTCGAACGGTGGCATGGCCTATTCCTCTACTGGCACCCGTTAACAAAATTACTTTTTGTTCTGAATTATTTGCCATCGTTTTATAACCTCAGAAAAATTATGTTAATTCCGATAGATTTAGTCAGATTTTAGCATTATTAGTTACACTATTCAAGAATATCATAAAATTTGGATATCAATTCTTGCTAAAACACTGTCAATTTTATCGAACATTTCATGTATTTGACTGTCTTCAATGATTAAGGGTGGACAAAACGCCAGACTATCGCCTGGTAGTGACCTTAAAATAACACCAGCGTCCTGAATTTGTTGCTGTATCTTTGCGGCAACTTTTCTACTGGGATCAGGTTTCTTATTTGATCCAGGCTCAGAGACAAATTCTATTGCACCAATTAACCCAATAGCCCTAGCATCTCCAACAAAATCATATTTTTTGAAGTCTTTCACCCTTTGAGTGAAACTTTTTTCTGTTTCCCTCACATGTTCCACAATTTTTTTCTCTTCATAAATTTCAAGGGTTCTAAGAGCTACCGCAGCCGCCATAGGGTGAGCAGAATATGTAAAACCATGACCAAAAATGCCGAGTTCGTTTGCCTGGTTTTCTATTTCAGAAATGATGGTTTCATTTATGAGTAATGCTGATATAGGCGCATAGGCACTTGATAAAGCTTTGGCACAAGTTAATATGTCGGGTTTTAAGTCAAACGTTTCTGAGCCCCACATATTGCCGGTTCTACCGAAGCCACAGATCACTTCATCTGCAATAAAAAGCACATCATATTTTTTCAGCAATGCTTGCACTTTAGAGAAATAATTCTTAGGAGGAATTATAACACCACCAGCTCCCATGACAGGCTCAGCGATAAACGCACCAATAGTATCAGGACCTTCTTCAAGAATAAGTTCCTCTAGATTATTTAGCATTCTGTCTACAAAATTTTGTTCAGACTCCCTTTCAAGTTTTTCCATAAAGTAATGCGGACAAGAAGTGTGCCTAACAAAATCTAAAGGTAAACCAAACCCGTCTTGGGCATATGGTAATCCTGTTAAACTTCCTGCAACCATAGTCACCCCATGATAGCCTCTTTTCCGACTGATGATTTTTCTCTTTTCTGGTCGACCTAGAGCATTTTGATAGTACCAGACAACTTTGATGGCAGTATCATTAGCCTCAGATCCTGAATTACAGAAGAAAACTTTATCTAATCCTGCTGGAGCTATTCCAACGAGTTTTTCAGCCAAGTTAGCAGCGACTTCCGGGACTTTACCCGCAAAACTGTGATAAAAAGGGAGCTTTTCCATTTGCTTAGTTGCGGCTTCAACTAAATCTTTATTATTAAACCCCAATGACGCACACCACAAACCACTCATGCCTTCTATAAGTTTATTATTTGAATTGTCGTAAACGTATATACCTTCTCCCCTGCAAATCACATGTGGACCAGAGTCTTTTAAAACTTGGGGGTTGGTATACGGATGGAAATGATTTTCAATGTCTTTGGCCTCAATTGAATTAACTATTCTGTTCATAGTATTCCCTCCAGTAACAGATAAATTAAATGCGAGCGATATCACAAGCTTAGCAGAACATTTCCGTTCTTAAAGATTTTATATTGAACTTACAAAAATTAGAGTCTAAAGCTTACAAACTGAATAAGCCTCATATCAAAACTTTATATTTTAGAAGGACTACTAAAAATGGTTATATTAAAAGTTTTTCTCTTTTTTAAAATATTTTGGATCTCCGCCCTATTGAACACAGCCTTCTCTCATGATGCATCAGATAAAGTATTGGCAAAAAAAATTTTTGGAAACTTCATAACACCAACAAAATTTCAGGCTGAAAGCGTTGGGAAGTACAATAAGGGATGTCTCAATGGGGGCATTGAACTACCAATCAAGGGAGAAACATGGCAACACATAAACTCAAAAAGGGGCCGTAATTGGGGGCATCCAAGGCTAATCGATTTCACCAAGGACCTATCCCGCAAAGTTGCAGACTTTGGATGGAAGGGATTATACATAGGGGATCTTGGTAACCCACGAGGTGGACCAACACCTTATGGCCATGCCGCCCACCAAGTTGGTTTAGAGGTAGATATAAAGTTTAAAAAACCAACGAGTCTAGACCTATCATTAGAAGACAGCCATAATGACCATCGATACGGCAAACCTATTTTTAAAGAGCTGAATGTTGTCTCAAAAAATCAGAAAAATGTTAACTCTAATTGGACACGGGAACACATGGATATTCTTAAGGCTGCTGCGAAAGATAATAGAGTTAATAAAATTTTTGTTAATGCTGCAATAAAAGTTTGGATGTGTAAAAACGCCGGATCGGAAGATAGGTCTTGGCTTATGAAGATACGTCCCGAAAGAGGTCATAGTGAGCATTTTCATGTTAGGCTAAAGTGCCCCGAGGAGTCGCCCAATTGTATTAATACGCCTCTCTGGAACAAGTATAAAAATAAAGATGGTTGTGACAAGCAGCTAGCTTGGTGGGTAACTGAAAGACTTGAGCCGAAAAAAAAGGTAATTAAGAAAAAGACTGTAAAAATAAAAAAGAAATATAAATGTTCTCACGCAAGATGTTATTTACCCGAGGATTTGCCAAGAGCTTGTCTTAGGACTATGCACATCGAAGATTGAAGTTTATTTAATTGCTACAAAGCTGATTTAGAACTTTATCTTTCAATAAAATAGCAGGAGAAAGACTTCTGTTTATTTCTTTGACATAGAGACTGTCAACTACTTCCACAAGATCTGCAACCCTAGTGACAACGTCTTCACTACAACTAGCATTATATATTTCACTAATATCATCACCAAAGTAAGTTATATAACTATCCCACAAGCCAGTGATATAAGCTGATTTTGAAGTAAAGCTTAGTGTTCTCCAGTTTCCATAATTCTCTACAACTACGTAGGGCCCAGAGTTTAACGAGCAAAAAAAGGTTAGGATAAAAAGCTTTAAAGTTATTATTTTATTTCGCAACTGCCTTATCAGTCAGTGAATATACTGAATTATTTTCTTCACCTTCGCTCTCACTAGATTTCTTTTGCTGTTTGGATATTCTTATAACCTTACCATTGAAATTTGCACCAGTTTCAATTGAGATCTCGCTATGTTCAATATCTCCTTTTACCGTGGAGCCAGAATCTAATTTAACTGTATCTGACCGAATAAATCCTGTAAAACTTCCCTGAACAGTAATTGCCTTTACAATTATTTTTCCATCCACCTTGGCACTTGGACCTAGGGTTAAATGGTCGCCCAAGATATCTCCAGAGACTTTACCTTCAATGAGAAGCTCCCCTTTGAAGTCGATTTTTCCCTTTATTATGGTATCGGACGAAACTACCGAACTGGAATTTATAAAGTTATTCATTGTTGCATGCCTAAGAGTTTATTTTGCAAAAATACACTAAACCAATATTAAATCAAGGTTATTAGCACCATGCAATATTTAGATACTAGATCACATTTTATCTGTTCTTCGTCTCTTTGGATTAAATTCGTAGGCCTTATGAACCTGTTTGGTGATTTCGTTGATTTCTTTTATTGTGACTTTGATCGCTGGGACACCTAATTTTTTAGCCGCTAACCTCCTGAAAGCACCATAGCTATCATGGATTCGTATAAGCTTCTCAAACTCGTCTATCAAATCATTTGCCTCTACATCGTTTTCTCTTAAAGACTGTATTTTGGAACCCTTGTTGTTTTGAGGGGATCTATCTATTTTCTCTGATTTTATTTTAATCATTTCTTGAATTTGTGATACATACTTTTGTGACCTAATAGCATTCCAAACCGCTTTTTCACCATCTCCTGAGTTTAGGGCGGTGATAGATGTCATTGCATAAATTTGGGCTCTCTGAGCATAACTTAGCAGCTTTTTGGTCTGCTCATCATGGTCACCATTTTCTGAAACGGGGTTATCATACACCATAGAGTTTAAATTACTGCTATACTCTTTTCTCGACCATTCCTTCAGGTTAGGCGAGAGGGGATTTTCTTTAACGGCGCAGCAGAACTTAATTATATCATATAGATCCCTTGACCCTTCTTCTAGAAATTCTGTCTCAATTTTTCGGTCGTCATTAAATAATAAATCGCTTTTAGATTTTCTCTGATAAACAAATTCATTCATAGTGTTTTTCTGATCACTTTCGATTCTTCTTATTCAATATATAAATTTCTGCAATCTGTATACCATTTCAAGTTTTTTTTTAATTATATGATACTGGATATTTTTTTCGGTACTAAAATACTTAAAATAAATTGTTGACTTCTTCATCTCTGTTAATGATAAACTAGGAGTGACGTTGCGTAAACTGCCCTGGGAAAAAATAAAAATGTCAACCAAAAAAGGCCAAAAAAGTAACTGCGGCATTGCCACCGCTCTGTCGATATTAGGAGATAAATGGACCCTTTTGATTGCAAGAGACATAATGATGGGAAATCAAAATTTTGATTCCATTCAAAATAATCTTAATATTTCAAGAAATCTTTTGACAGAAAGATTAAAGTTCATGATTAACGAAAAATTGATTAGACGATATGTGCCGAATAATAAGAAGAGAGCAACGTATGTTCCAACAGAAAGATGCAACGATTTGGTGAGGGTTTTTCTATCACTTTCTCTGTGGGCAGATCGATGGGTTCCAGACCCGAAACGTCCAAAAATTGCGGGAATGATTGATAAAAAGGTAACTGAAATTGGTCTTAAGGTAATCCCACTCAGCAAAGAAGAAGATATTAAAGATCTAAAATTATCCATAAGGTCTCTTCACTAACTTGACTTGATTTTGACCACGGTTTACCAGGAAATTGCCTAGTAGGCCGCAGATAAGTCTCTTAAAAACAAATTCAGTATTGAAAGATTTACCCGCTCTACTATGTCAGAGGTTATGTTTATATTCTGCTAAGTTAAAAAGTTAAAGGCAATGCAAGATCATATTGTGAAGATAAAAAATATTTCAAAACTGTTCGTTACTAAATCGGGGCCCCTTGAACTATTCACCGATGTTAATATAAACTTCTGCCCTTCAACCAGCTATGCTCTAATTGGAGAAAGTGGTGTCGGAAAATCAACACTTCTGCACATCGCTTCGGGTCTCGAAAAACCTTCAAGCGGTGAGGTATTTTTTGGTGAGAAAAATTTTTGGGGTCTTAAAGCATCTAGCCAATCCCTTCTAAGACTTAACGACACAGCGATTATATTCCAGCAGTACAACTTGATACCTTGTCTTAATGTTAAAGAGAATATAGAGTTTCAATCTAGGGTTAATAATTCTTATAACAGTGAATATATTAAAGAAATTATTGAAGACCTTCAAATCACTAGATTATTAGGAGAGTGGCCAGAAAGTCTTTCTGGAGGAGAACAGCAAAGAGTAGCTATAGCGAGAGCATTAGCTGCGCAACCAAAAATATTATTTGCAGATGAACCTACTGGGAGTTTGGATGAAAAAAATTCAAAATTAGTTTTAAGTATGCTCTTAAACATTAGTAAAAAATACAATACCAGTCTGGTAGTAATAACACACTCTCAGGCTATTGCCTCAAAATTAGAAATATGTCTAGAGCTTAAATCAAAAAAAGTGTCGCACAGATGAAGCAATTTTTGCTTGTACTTAAAGTAATCGTCGCAAATTGGAAAAAGGCAAAAGGACAACTTATTTTCACTATTTTAGGGATCGCGATAGCATCTACTCTGTGGTCAAGCATATCTATTGTCAACAATCAAACGATAAAAGCACAAAAAAGATCAATCGATCTTTTACAAGCAGCTTTCAAACCCATAATAATTGATAAAGAGTTACCTTATGTAAGTCAGACGGATTATACACAATTGCGGCTAGATGGATGGCTTGTAAATCCTGTGATTAGAGAAACCTTAAAGAACTCGAATATAACTATTATCGGAATCGATATCTTGGCAGATAGAAAAAAAATCTTATCTGGTCAAACAAATCTTGCCACTGGAAACCTTTTAGAGATGCTGGCAAATGGGAATGAGTTTCTATTTGGTTCTAGTAAAACTTTTGAAAAGATACAAAATAACCTGTCTAATTTTACTAGGATCGAAAATGATCAATTGCCTACTGATACTTTGATAGGTGATGTTAGCTCTATACAAAGCCTACTAAATATGGAAGGTAAATTTACCTATCTCGAATATATAAATAGAAATTTAAACTCTCCTGATAAGCTTACAATTGAAAATTTAATGATAATTGATGATGATAGTGCCAATGAATTCGAGTTTATCTCGGAAAGCTTTTCATTTAACATCAGAGCTTTCGGGTTTCTTTCTTTTTTTGTTGGAATGTTTATTGTATATACCAGCGTTAGTATGGCGTATGACCAAAGAAACTTAACAATAAAAATATTGAAGACTATCGGAATTGAAAGAAATCTGATTAATTTATGTTTAACGATAGAGTTATTTTTAATTGCATTATTCTCCGGATCCCTTGGAGCTTTTGGTGGCTTTTTACTGGCCCGAGAACTTCTTCCCGATATAAATAACACCGTTTCCACCTTATACAATAGCCCTGTAGACGGGAAAATTGATCTTTCAATTCATTGGTTCTTACTCAGCGTACTGATCTCTGGATTAGGCACTCTATTGGCTTGCTCCAGGGCAATTTTAAGACTTGATAAATTACAACCAGTGAAGTTGATCAATGATGAGACCCCCCTTGCTAGGACATGGCACCCAATGTATATTTCGGTAATATTTATACTTTTTGCACCTGCTTTTTATTATTTATCAGTATCTTCCAACATCAAAATTTTCAACTTTCTTTTTCTAGGATCAATTATTGTCGCAGGTTGTGCCATATTGCCCTCTCTTATTAAGATCTTTTTGTTTTTCGCTGCCAAAAAATTACCTGAGCGGTTTGCTCTTTTATTTTGGCTCCTCAGAGACACCCAAAAATTTGGAACACTTCTTTTTACAGGCTATATCGCATTTTTTTTAGCTCTTTCAATAAACGTTGGGGTACACGGAATGGTAACTAGCTTTAAATCGACGTTTGTCGAGTGGTTAGAGAACAGAATCTTCGCTGACTATTACATCAATATAGCGAATGAAATTAAGCTAAACAAAATACAAGCCGTTGTTAAAAAATATAATGGAGAAGCATATCCAATTATAAAGAATGAAGGTAGCTTTAATGATAAGCCTGTCGAGATTTATGGGTTCAAACCAACTGGTATTTATGAGAAAAATTGGCCTTTATTAAGAAATACCAAAAATGCTTGGGAGGAAATTAGGAATGGTAAGGCCATCTTTGTAAGCGAACAACTATCTATCAGAGAAAAAATAGATTTATATGATTTTTTAGAATTAGAAATTAATAACAAAAAACTTAATGTTCGCGTTGGTGGTATCTACGCAGATTATGGAAATCCACACAACCAATTGATGATGCAACTCAAACTTTACAGAACATTTTTTTCATCTCAAATTCCAAGCACCTTGGCAGTAAAACTTGATGATAATAAGCGTCTTGCATTTTATAATGAGTTGTCATCAAGTAAAGAAATAATCTCAGAGACAATTATCGACCCGAAACAGGTACGAAAAATTTCCTTGGAGATTTTTAATAATACTTTCAAAATAAGTTTTCAACTTGCGTTAATAACTTTATTTGTAGCGGCTTTCACCCTTTATACTAATCTAATGAGTATAAATAAATTGAGAAAAAAAGATCTCTTACCAGTATATTTGGTAGGGTTTTCTGTTAACCAAGTATTTCGTTTAGAACTATTAAAGGTATTTATTTTAACTAATATGGTCAGTTTTTTTTCGATAGGCATGGGCGTAATAATAGCTTTTATATTGTCGGAGGTAATAAACCCAAATTTCTTTGGATGGAAAATTCCTATACAAGTTTTTCCGGAGTATTGGCTAAGAATCTGGATTATTGCCACGCTGGCCTCATTCCTTTCCACAATATTATCTCTTAGAAAGTCAAATGTTATACTGCCATCAAATTTTGATTTAAGAAATTTTTAAATCATTATGAACGTTAAGCTTATAGGATTTTTCTTTTGTTTTTGGTTTTTGAATTATGACTCAATAGCTGACGAACATAATAATAAATTCACTGTGGCTGACCCTAGCTATCAAATTACTTTTCCAAAAGATCATGGTCCGCATAAAAACTTTAGAATTGAATGGTGGTATTTAACAGCAAATCTAAAATCCAGTTCCATTGATAACTTGGGAATTCAATGGACGTTGTTTAAGAGTGCCCTTGTACCTATATCTAGAAAAAAAAGTAAAAATCTGAATGGCTTTTGGATGGCCCATAGCGCTATAACCACAAAAAATTTACATTATGCTGAGGAACGTTTTGCTCGAACAGATAGTACACAGGCAGGCGTTACTCTAAATCCATTTAAAGCCTGGATCGATAATTGGAGTATTACAGGTGATGATAAACTAGAAACTATCCAGTTAGTTTCTAGTGGTTTAGATTTCTCTGTTTCTTTAAGGTTTTCTACTGATATTAACCCGGTATTACAAGGGGTTAACGGTTTTAGCAAAAAATCTGAATATGAAGGAGCGTCGCACTATTATAGTCAACCCTTCTATACGGTAAAAGGTTGGGTAAATTTGAAGGGAGAGCGTCATATTGTAGAGGGCGTTGGTTGGCTAGACCGTGAATGGTCTAGTAATTTGTTAAGCAAAAGCCAACTTGGTTGGGATTGGTTTTCTCTACATCTTGATAATGGACAGAAGATAATGCTCTTCAAAGTACGACAAAATGATGGTAATGATTTTTTATCTGGAGCATGGATTAAAGTAGATGGCACTAAAGAACTGTTAAAGGCTAACGAAATTCTACTTGAAGAGACGGCGTATTCGACGATTGAAGGCAAAGAAATACCAACTAAATGGAAAATTTCATTTCTTGGAAGTAATAATGTGGTGATCAATACCAAAGCTCTTAATATTGACTCGTGGATGGACACTAGTTTTCCATATTGGGAAGGGCCTATATCATTTAGTGGTGATCTATCTGGCGTCGGTTACTTAGAAATGACGGGTTACTAAATAAATTAAGCTGCTTTACCTTCTAAAACCTTATCTACTTTCTCTTGAGCTTTGCGTTCTTCAACGCCGTCAACAGCAGCTATTTCTCTTGTTAGCCGTTCTAAAGCTGCTTCATAGAGCTGCCTTTCAGAATAAGATTGTTCTCTTTGTTCGTCGTTTCTATGGAGATCTCTTACCACTTCTGCGATTAGAATTAGTTCTCCCGAATTTATTTTTTGTTCATAATCTTGAGCACGCCGAGACCACATTGCTCTTTTAACCTTGGCTTTGCCTCCGATAACCTGCAATGCTTTGCCTATCATATTTGGGCTAGACAACTTGCGCATACCAGTGGACTCAATTTTATCTTTTGGAACCTTCAGCGTCATTTTATCCTTCTCGAAGGAAAGGACAAACATTATTAGCTCAAAGCCAGCAACATTTTGTACTTCTTCATCAATTATTTGCCCAACACCATGTGAGGGATAAACCACAAAATCGTTAATTTGAAAATCTTCATTTGATATGTCACTATCCATTAAAGTTCACCACTTTGTTGAAAAACGTTGATGTAGCATAATTAAAAAAAAATTGCTACCTAAAAATTAATCCCCTTCCCCGGGGTTCTCTGAGAAATATTTTGCAAATTTTCCTTCTTCACCATTTCTTTCTTCAGCATCAGGTAACGGATCTCTTCTAATTGTAATATTTGGCCATTGCTCAGAATATTTTCTGTTAAACTCAACCCATTCAGCAGCATCAGGATCAGTGTCAGGTTGTATAGCGTCAGCGGGGCACTCAGGTTCACAGACGCCACAGTCAATACATTCATCGGGGTGAATGACAAGGGTATTCTCACCTTCATAAAAGCAATCTACTGGACAAACATCGACGCAATCGGTGTATTTACACCCTATGCACTTGTCATTGACGATGTAGGTCAATTTGTACTCCCAAATAAATCCTACTAATATAATAGGATTTAATTATTGGAAAGAAAGTGTAATTTTTCTTTAAGAGCCTTTAAACTTCTCCTCACCTTTTTATTAGGTTTATATTTTTCTCTTGATTGAAAAAATTTCCCAGCTTTCTTACTGTCTTCTTCAATTATCTTATAGTATGCTTTAGCTTTTTCGAAAGAAACTCTCTTTACTGCTATCTCTTCAACCAAGATTGTCTTTTTCGCCCAATCGCTCTCAATAACCAATTTACTTCCAACATTTAACATAGAAGCAGGCTTTGTTGAAATTTTTCCAGACAACCGCACTAAACCTTTTTTAATATTCGAAGCTGCTAAATTCCTGGTTTTATAGAGCCGTGCTGCCCATAACCATAAATCCAATCGACATTGGGATAGCCTTGATTTTTCAAAAACGGTCAATTTTTAAGTAGAACCCGTAGCGAAGAAAAGGGAGAGTCATTTTTTGCAATCCTATTATTTGTTTTTTTCTTTTTATATTGGTGCCTCGTGTTTTTTATTGATTCAAAGGTTTCAATTTGTTTTGCTTTTTTGTTCATAAATTGTTTTTTGAACATCACTTTGAAGTAATCATTATCTTTCTCCAGAGTAATCACTTCATCACCTTTTTCAACCTTCACGTATTTTATATCAAAACGAAGATTCCTAATAAGCTCAGAAAACTTTTCCAAACCTAATCCAGTAATCGACAACATTGCTGGCTGTACTACTATCCACTCATCCTTGGTATACTCTTTGATCAAGAAATAAAGCCTTTCAAGCATATCTATTCGTATAGCTCTATTTCCAGCCACAAAAAAGCCTGCAACCAAATATTGCTTTTTAGAAATATATTTGTCGAATTCAACTGTGACGAGGCCTGGTGGGGGCTGAAATATTTTACTCTCGATCGTAGAATAAAACGCATTGAACAAAGCGATCCTTAACTTTGATGCCTCTGGCTTGAGAAGCGTTGCGTCATAAATTGTTTTATAACCAAATTTTATTCCTGAGTTTCTGAGGTTGACTTTGGACTCATTATCCATACTCTTAAATTGGTCTATAACCTGCGCCTTCATAATTATCCCTAAATTATTTACAAAAATATGGGCAAAACCCGCGGCTGGGCCACTGAATTCATTACTATTCGCAAGACTTACAAGGTTGGGCATAAGGGTTTCAATTTTATTTGTTATAAAAATATCGAGCTTCCTTTGAATTTTTTCTAAGTTATTTTTATCAAGCTCATCTGACTTGGTTAACTTTACTTTTGGACTCAATATTTTTTGACCCTTTTCTAGCTCCCCAACCTTGCTGCCATGCCACATCACATGTCCATCTATATTAAGGATAATTTCACTCTGAGGCGCTTCGTAAAAACGATTCACTAAATCTACAAGATGTTGATGCAAAAAGGGTCTCACCACCTGCATTAACTTCTTATTCTCTAATATAGATCCTCCCCCAGAAAGAGTGAAGACAAACCCCTCCATCTTTCCAAAGAGATGCCCTTTAATATAGAAGCAGCTATCCTCGCGTAACTCAAAATCCTTTTTATCAAAATTTCCTGACATTCCCTTTTGTATCAAGACTGACCTTCTGAGGTCAACAAATCGTTGTGTAAGTCTCTTATGCAAAGCATCTGACAGCTTATCCTCGATACTCCTGGTTATGTCTATAAAATATTCACTATTTAGTAACCAATTGTTAATATTAGTGACAAACGACCAAGTTCTTATAAAAGCTAACCTTTTAGACAAAATATCTATATCACCTTCAATACTATCTAGACGATCAATCTCCATTTTAAGCCAATTAGAGGGAATGAATCCTTGACTTCTAACAAAATAAAAAATTTTTAATATTAGACCTGCATGATCTTGATTGGAAATCTTCCTGAAATCTGGTATTTGGCATACCTTCCATAAAAGTTCGACTTCATCTCGTTTCAATTCTTTTAAACGCTCAGAATTATTTAAGTTGATAAATTTCAAAATACTTACATCGGATCCATCTTGAGACCGCTCTAGGTACTCTTGACTTGCCATCAGATCAAGTGACTTTATAAGCGTCCCAATGTTATTAAAGTTAAGTTCAGTATTACGCCATTTTATTTTTCTGAGCATTGGGAAGATATTATTCTCAATATCGTTAATCAACATATCTCCCATTTGCTTTATGCTTCCAGTTTCACCAAAGAACCCATCTGTTGTGTATCGTCCCGCGCGACCAGCAATCTGTGCAATTTCTAAAGTATTGAGAGGTCTTAGACGACGTCCATCAAATTTTTGCATCGCAGCGAAATAAACGTTTTTAATAGGTAAGTTAAGTCCCATACCTATTGCATCAGTGGCGACTATATGATCAACATCCCCATTTTGGTACATTTCAACCTGCGCATTTCTCGTTTTTGGAGAAAGTGCTCCCAATACAACTGCCGCCCCACCCTTGAATGTTCTTAAATGCTCGGCCATCTCATAAACTCTATCAACTGAGAAATCTACTACTGCTGACCGGGGACTCAATTTAGATATATTTTTCTTTCCTGAATAACTCAACCGTGAAAGTCTGTCTCTGTTAACTATTTCAACATCGGGGATTATGATTTTTATTAAATCCTTCATAATATTGGATCCCAAAAATAATGTCTCAAACTGTCCACGTGAATTTAATAACCTGTCGGTAAATATATGTCCCCTCTCTTCATCGGCACACAATTGAATTTCATCAACTGCTAAAAACTCAAATGACTTACCAGCTGGCATGGCCTCGGTCGTACAAACCCAATATCGCGCATGTTTTCCTCGTATTTTTTCTTCGCCGGTATTAAGTACAACGTTTTCAGTCCCCTTTAATGAGACAAGTCGATCATATATTTCTCGTGCAAGTAGCCTCAGGGGAACTCCTATCACTCCACTTTTGTAGGAAACCATCCTTTCCAGGGCATAATAAGTTTTGCCGGTGTTTGTAGGACCTAAAACCGCTCTGCATATCGAGGAACTTTTATTGCTAGGTTTGAAATTCATTAGAAATTATTTTATAATTTAGTGATTATGGGTTTTCAAGTATAGTTTGGAACAGTTTTTCAATAGCGCTATATTTTTAAATCCTATAAGCAAGAAACTGAAATTTTTAAAAAGAAAGAATATTATGAGTGAAATACTAGAAAAGGCTGTTAAAGCAATAAGCGATAAAATGGCAGGAGCAGCTTTTGATTCAAGTGTTAAGTTTAAAATTGAAGATGAGGGCTCCATAGTTGTAGATGGTGAAGGGGTAAGGGTATCCGATGAAGAGACTGATTGTACATTAATTGCTTCTCTTGAAGTCTTCACAAAAATTCTTGACGGCGATATGAATGCAACAGAGGCCTACATGACAGGATCATTAAAGGTAGAAGGCTCAATGAGTGCTGCTATGGAATTGAGTAGCATATTAGCCTAGGGAATCATGAAGACAAATCTCAGCAAATATCTGCTTGAGAATGGGCAAACCGTATTCAAAAAATCTAAAGATGGAAAAAAAATACGAACGACAATTTGGAGAACCCAAAAAGAGAAAGTGTATGGAACAGTTTTTTTTCTAAATGGTCATCGTGAATTCATAGAAAAGTATTCAGACACATTTGAGTTTTTTACTAAAAAAGGCTTCAACGTTATCACACTTGATTGGAGAGGTTGGGGACTTTCTGAACGACCCTTTCCTTCCAGGCCCAAAATCCAACATATTTCTAGTGCAAGGGAATATCAATTGGACCTAGATAACATTATCAGTTTAGCGAAGGGAAAAAGTTTAACCAAACCATGGTACCTAGTTGCTCATTCTCTGGGTTGTCTTATAGGGTTGAGAAGACTGATATCGGAGCCACTATGTTTTGAAAAATACATTTTCTTGTCTCCACTCTGGGGTCGTTTCCCAAACGTACCAAGATCAGTTCAAAGATTTGTTATAAAATGCGAAAAAGTACTGCGATTTTTGGGATTAATAATGCTTACCGAGCAAAGCCCAGAAAAATACACGCCATATTCTCTGACAGTAGACTTCAAAAAAAACACTCTTACATCCGATCGCAAACAATTTAAACGCTTGCAGATGATATTAAGAGAGAATAAAAACTTACATAGTGGCACACCAACCCTTGGTTATTTTATTGCAATAGTAAAGGAAATTGACTTACTGAACCTGACTAGGATACCAGCTAGAAAAATGTTGGTATTGCTTGCTGGACAGGAGCAGATAACTGATAATAAAGCAGTCAGACAATTAATTGAGAGGTTTGAATTCATAGATGTAGTAACGATCAAAGACGCTCAACATGAAATCTTGATTGAAAAAGAAAAAATTAGACACGAGGCTCTATCCTTGATGAATACATTTCTTAAATCGTAATTATCCAATGTGCTTACTTAAAATACTGATAATTTGTTCATGAACTTGTGGATCACCCGAGGCAATGACATCGCCGCCAGTCAACGGATACGAGCCGTCAAGATTACTTATGATACCACCAGAAGATAAGACAATAGCCTCCGGTGCTCTGATATCATACTCTTGAAGACCAAACTCAATTACTACGTCAATGTATCCTTCAGCTAACATGGCGTATGCATAGCAATCTAATCCGTACCTATCTAATTTTGCAAGCCTCATGATTTCATCTAAACCAGTTTGAAATAGTTGGCTTGGTATAGTAGGAGATGATGTTGCAACAACTGCATTGGCCAAATTTTCACATTTTCTGACACTTAAAGACTTTGGATTATCGCTTTTAAAGTTGATTTTCTTGAAAGCTTTTCCAAAACCCCCCCAAAAAAGCTCTCTGGTAAATGGCTGATAAATAACACCCATTATTGGTTTACCGTTTCGAACTAGAGATAAAAGTATCCCCCATGTTGGAATGCCTGAAATGAAAGCTTTTGTTCCATCAATGGGGTCTATAATCCACGTGAAGTCAGTTGAACCACTTTTCTCTCCATACTCTTCCCCAACTATAGAGTCATTTGGATAGAGCGTTTCAATCATTTCCCTGATTTTTTTTTCTACTAACTTATCTGCAATTGTAACTGGATTGAAAAAGCTCTCGGCTTTATTCTCAATAATCAGATTTTGTTTAAAATAGCTACTTGTTATTTTTCCAGCCTTGGAGACGATATCTATCGCGTTCTCAAAAAGGCTTTGTTTCTCTTGTTCAGTAAAGATTTTTAACTCCAAGTTGCTAAATTCGGCTGTTTCCTTCGTATTTTCTACCATTTTATTTAATATTTTTTAATCAAATATTCATTGAATACTTGAAAAAATAGCTTACTTATCCGA
>CAZOIZ010000018.1:12286-15526 GCA_964580005.1 uncultured Rhodobacterales bacterium | reverse complement strand
TTTTTCAAGTGGCTTAGTTAACAACTTTTCAGCATCAGAAGGAGATATACCTTCGTATGCTACACTAACGTATGCTACTGGAATTTCCACGTCTGGTGATGCTTCTTTCGGTATAGATAGGAATGCATTGACACCTGAAAAGAAGATCAATACTAGAGCTAAAATTACGGCGCCAGGTCTTTTAAAGCAACCTTCAACTATTGATTTCATTTTTTATTCTCAATTAATCTTATATTCTATCTTGTCTCCAGGGCTGACGAAAGCCTGACCATTTGTTAAAACAATATCATCATTTTGTAATCCAGATACCAAAGCAAAATTACCTGAGGTTCTCACCAATAAAACATCATTCTCAAACACTATGTTATTTTTAACAGTTTTTACCTTTAAAGACCCATCTTCTCCAATTGATAAGTGAGCTGGAGATATCGAAAAAGCCTGAACTTTCTCGACTAAAATACCAACCTCGGCACTCATCCCAGCCTTCAAAGACCTCTCTGTATTAATTATTTCAATTTCAACAATAAATGTACGGGTAGCCTCACTGGCTGAAGACGCTATACGTTTTACCACACCCCTTCTGTTTCCAACTCCAGTTACATTGATTATAACTTCGTCACTTAATGATATTTTAGAGACGTCTGTTTGAGCCACCGGTGCAAAGAGTAACATTTTTGAAAGGTCTATTATTTTTCCAATATTTTGATTTTTCTTTACAAACTGACCGGATTCAACATTTAACAACTCCAGTATTCCTCCAATGCCTGCAACAACAGTGCTGTCTTTAAGATTATTTCGCAATGTGGCAATATCTGCTTTTGCTCTTGTCAAAGAGGCCTCAGCCCTAACCAGATTCAACTTTGACGTCATATCTTTCTTTGATAGGTTCTCAGCTATTGAAAAGTTTTTCTTCTCCAATCGCAAAGCGGCTTCTCCAGCTTCTAGCTGTTCCAGTATTGTCCCCTTATCAATTTCGAGTATAACATCATTCTTTTTAACCAGCTGCCCACGTTGCTTGACTATTTTTTTTACTTCCCCATCTTTCTTACTTAAGACATCAACTTCAAAAACTGGTTTTAGCACGCCACTAGCTCTCACAACTTTATAGGTATCGCGGTTTTGCACTTTTTGAGCGGATACTACAAATACCTTTTCAGTATTATCTCCTTTTATTTCTTTGCTTATTTCTTTATTCTCAACAAATAAACCAGGAAGCATCCATAGAACTACTAATAAAATAATAATTCCAGCTACGGTTTTTCTAGACATAAAGATTGATAATAATCTATCTCTTTTCTTTAAAGGTTTATTAAAATCAATATGGAGCTTGGTAACCATTGTTCAACTTAATTGGGCTTGTAAAAATTTTCTGATTTTTTCAAAAGAAACATTTTTTTCAATAAATCCATTACCGATATCTTTCAATAAAATCAAGTTAATATTGTTACCAACTACTTTTTTGTCTTGTTTCATAAATTTTAAAATTTTTACTAAGTCTAGTTTATCATTATGAATCTGCGTGATTAAGGTTGGTAAATTCATAGCGTTCAAGTGGTCTATTATATCATCCAACTTATTCTCACTTAAATAACTTTCTTCCATAGAAAAACGAGCGGCAAGCACCATTCCCAGAGAAACTGCTTCTCCATGTAATAATTTCTCTGAGTAATCAAAATAACTTTCTAGAGCATGACCAAACGTATGACCAAAATTTAGAAGGGCCCTATCTCCCAGTTCTTTTTCATCTATTTCGACAACTTTGCTTTTTAGTTCAAGAGACTTATCGATAATATGCAGCAAAACGGTCTCGTCTCTCAGGGACATAAGCTTCTGGTTTTCTATCAAGAATTTGTAAAAATCTTTGTCAAAAACAAGAGCCATTTTCAAAACCTCTGCATATCCGGTAAGAAATGCTCTATCTGACAGGGAGCTTAGAAAGGATGTATCACAAAAAACAACTTTAGGATGATAAAACGAGCCGATAGAGTTTTTTGCAGGCCCACTATTTATAGCTGTTTTTCCTCCCACTGAACTATCTACTTGAGATAAAAGGGTTGTCGGAACTTGAATTAAGTTAATTCCTCTTCGAAATAAGCTTGTCGCTAAAGATACTAAATCTCCTACCACTCCTCCGCCAAAAGCAATAACGTAGTCTGTTCTGTCAAAATTCAGCTCAGTTAACCAATCGAGAATTTTTTTTAGGTTATGCCAGCTCTTCGATGCTTCACCTGGTGGGATTAACAGCAGGTGGGGAGTGACCTTTAAATCGCTTATTTGATCCAAAAAATTCGAATATTGGCAGGTATGAACATTTTTATCTGCTATTATTGCGACTTTTTTATTTGCTAAACTTAATTGAAGAAAATTATTATTCTCTTTTAAAAGGTTTTTACCTATCCATATATCGTAACTGGTTTTTTTTGATAAAATGTTTATAGATTTTTTACGTATCATTATTTGTATAATACCTTTTTCAACAATAAATCTTTTACTATATCCTCTACAGTTATTTCCAAATTGGAATTTTCATTGACAGTCTGACTATCGGCTTGCCTATAAAACTTAATTCTTTCCTTATTCTTCTCAATGAGAATATCTTTTATTTTTTTATTCTTTAAAAGAGGGCGTTTTTCCTGATAGAGAATACGATTTGATATAATATTAACATCACATTGAACCCAAATAGAAAAAGATTTTGATTTAATCGCTTTCCTTGTTTTTGAAGATAATATTGATCCACCGCCTGTTGAGATGATATGGGGTGAGTTACGTAGCACTCTTCCCACAACTTCTTCTTCGACTTTCCTAAAGTATCTTTCACCACAATCATCGAATATTTGATATACTTTCTTTCCAATTTCTTTCTCAATTATTCTGTCTGTATCTGACAAAGGAACGCCTATCTTATCAGAAAGCATCTTACCAATAGCACTTTTACCACTACCCATTAAACCTATTAGTACAATTGATTTAGATAAAATTTGTTCCATTGAATAAATTGATTTACAATATAAAAACTGTGTTTAATGTTGTTTAATCGCTATAAAAACGCACGTTAGTGCAAAAACATAAATATTACAAAAAAAAATTGATCTCTAGTGGAGACAAACAAGGTTGTTAAAATACTATATTATAGGTTCAACAGTATTAGTTATTACATGTTTTTTTTTATACTTATTGGTTGAACAAGATCCCCCAAAAGGTGAAGTAACTATTGAAGTCAATATCGATGATCAATCA
>CAZOIZ010000018.1:0-12186 GCA_964580005.1 uncultured Rhodobacterales bacterium | reverse complement strand
GCAGAAAAACTAAATAATATGCCTGAATTTTCTTTATCAAGCACCAATAAAATCTTTAAAAGACTTCTACTTGTCGATGCCAAGCCTCCTCTAAATTCAATAGGCATGAAAAATATGGGATACTTGTTTTTGCTATCACGTATAGACCAGCTAATCAATTTAGGAGCAATAGATGAAGCAGAGGAAATCCTCAACTTTATAAAGGAACCCCCGATTGATCTCATGAAAAGAAGAATTGAAGTTGCATCATTAAATGGAAGGCTATCAAAAACTTGTAATTTGGCGAATAGGTACCCGAACTTTAAAGGGTTGCTTCAATTTAAGATAATATGCTTAGTGAGAAAAAATGACTGGCAAGCAGCTGCTTTAGCTTTTACTGTAGGGTCATCCTTAAGACAGTTTGATGAAAAAGAACAACAACTATTACTAAACTATTTAGACCCCGATATTGTGTCTAACTATTCTACTGATGTTGAGATCGATAATCTTAGTCCAACGGACTTTTATCTAATGCATGGAAAGAAAGCATTAATACCTCCTGACATAATACCGAACAAATACGCATATGCATTTAGCGAATTGGGAATGGACCCCGAAATACGAATTAAATCTATGGAGCAATTAGCATTAAACTACGTAGTTAATGCTAATAGATTATTTAATCTTTACAGATTAAGCTCTCATCAAAACAAAAAGAAATCTAATAATGTAACGAGAGCTGTGATTGAATTAGATCAATCGTTTAAGAGTAATAGCCAACAAAAAAGACTCATAGCTCTCTATAAAGCTACTAAAGTATTTCAAAAAAAAAAATTGCTAGCACACCTTTCTAACGAATATACAGATCAGCTAAAAAACTTACATTATTCTGATGATAAAAGGCTTAATGATCTTGTTATCGCTCTACTCAGTCTTACTGATAGCGTAACCAATCAATTTTTTACGCTGAGATCAACTAATTCCGATATCAACTGTTTGATAGATATCAAAAAAAGGTTGTTTATCAATTATGAAAGTGATACCGACCTATGCGAATTAGTAAAAGAGCTTAACATAGAAATAATTAAAAAAAGTTTTCCTACAAAGAGAAACGATGATGTTCAAATGGAAAAAGGATTAATTCTTTTAGAGAGTTTAAATCTATTAGAAAAAGGGCTTTCAACTGAGTTCGAGGACCTGAAGTTAAGCTTAAGTATGCTTACAAAAATTGGACTAATTGATTTAGTTAACGAAATCTCAACAGAATTAATAGCTTTAAATTTTTTAAAAAAAATGGTTTTGTAATAAATGAAAAATTTCAATGATTTATCATCTGACTTTCTATTAAGTCTTGTAACTGAAAAAAATATGAGCCTAAATACAGCGTCCTCATATAAAGCTGATCTAAATATTTTTTTTGCATTTACAAGCCATAAAAACTTAAATTTCGAAGCCCTTGAACAAACCGATATTAACAAATTTTTTCAGAACCAAAGGGAGAGGGGATTTTCAGACAATACTCTTTCTCGAAGATTATCTACCTTGAAACAGTTTTTTAAATTTTTAGTAAAGGAAGGTCTATTTGATCAAAACCCCTGTGAAGATATTAAAAACTTTAAAAGAACAAAAAAAATACCCGGTTTCTTATCTGAGGGAGAAGTATTTAAAATATTGAATTGTGCCAGTACCGTCGGAAAAAATAAAGTTGAGAGAGCTAGAAATAAGGCTTTGATCGAAATACTTTACGCTAGCGGGATGCGAGTTAGTGAACTCGTTTCACTAAGAAAATCTCTTTTCATTGGCAATCCAGAATTGATTTTGATAAAAGGCAAAGGAAATAAAGAACGCATGGTTCCAATTTCAAAGATAGCCCTATCAGCGATTAAAGAATATTTGAAAGAGTTAAAAAACACGAACTTAGCATTATATAAAAGTGAATTTTTATTTCCCTCAAGATCGAAAAATGGTTATTTGAATAGAGAGAGATTTTTCTTGATTATCAAAGAAATCGCTAGCTCTGCTGGGTTAAATATGCAGAACGTTTCACCGCATAAAATCAGACATGCATTTGCATCGCATTTATTATCAAATGGTGCTGATCTAAGAGTAATACAAACCATTCTAGGTCATAAGAACCTAAGCACTACTGAGATTTATACCCATATTTTAGATGAAAAAATGATCAAGAGTATTCAGAAAAATCACCCTTTTGCTAAAAAAGATTTAAACAACTTATAAACATATACATTCGTATGTAGGAAAGGAATAAATTATGCTTATTGACTCGAGTTTTTGGTTAACATCATTTTCGATTGCTGGCTTATTGATTATTTCAGCGTTTTTCTCTGGGTCTGAAACTGCTCTAACCGGAGCAAGCAAAGCCAAACTAACGGCACTGAAAGCAAAGGGCTCAAAAATGGCTGCAAGGGCTTTAGGCCTTAAAGAAAATGGTGAAAGCTTACTTGGAGCTTTGTTATTAGGAAATAATTTAGTAAATATCCTTGCAACCTCTCTTGCAACCTCTCTTGCAACCTCTCTTTTTCAGGATAACGGTGTTATTATCGCGACATTTACTATGACCTTTTTAATATTAGTTTTTTCTGAAATTATGCCTAAAACTTTTGCTATAACTAATCCTGAAGGGGTTTCATTAAAGGTCGCAGGGTTAGTAAGATTTTTTGTATTTGCCTTCACTCCATTTATAAAAGCAATTAGATTTTTTGTGCGAATTACTTTCAACGTTTTTGGAATTAAGTCAGATGATAACAGTGAAGATATGGCAACTGAAGAAATAGCAGGAGCTATTTCACTCCACCACTCAGAAGGAACAGTTCAGAAAGAAGCTAGAGATATTCTTCTTGGCGCACTGGATCTTGGTAATAGGGAAGTTGAAGAAATCATGTTACACCGCAGTCAGATCGAAATGATAAGCACAAATAGTTCACCTAATGAGATTTTTGAAAAATGTCTGAATTCTCCATACACCAGACTTCCAATTTATAAGGACAGTCCAGAAAATGTTATTGGCGTACTACATGCCAAAGATGTTTTAAGATCATTCAAGCGATTTGGTCTTAGCCAATCTGTAAGAAAATTAAATGTAAATGATATCAATATTCTTGACGTTGCAATGAAGCCCTATTTTGTTCCAGAAACCACTACTCTAGATCAACAAATGAAACAATTTTTAAAAAGAAAATCGCATTTTGCACTCGTAGTTGATGAATATGGCGCCCTTCGAGGTCTTATAACTTTAGAAGATATTTTAGAAGAGATAGTCGGTCAAATTAGTGATGAACACGATGTAATCGAACAACAAGTTATGGAACTTAAAGATAACTCAATAGTAGTAGATGGTAATATGACAATAAGGGACCTTAATAGACATCGAGACTGGAATATCCCTGATGAAGAAGCCAACACAGTTGCAGGTCTTGTGATCCATGAAGCGCAATCAATACCCTCAGAGAAACAAATTTTTATTTTTAATGGATTTCGATATGAAATATTAAAAAGAAAAGGAAATCGAATTACAAAAATAAAAATAAAGAAACTAGGTACCTAATCGCAGTATTTTCTCAGAGCTAATACCGCGTTCATCCCACCAAATGCGAAAGAATTGTTAAGAACTACATCTACGCTATTCAACTCTTGAGAATAGTTTGGAACTACATCGAGATCACAAGCAGGGTCTAAACCTATATAGTTGATAGTTGGTGGGATTACTTTTTCACTTATAGCAAGCGTACAAGCTAATAGCTCAATTGCTGCGGTAGCACCTATCAGATGACCATGCATAGCTTTCGTAGAAGAGACTTTAAGAGCTCTAGAATGTGGCCCAAACACTGTATTTATGGCTTCACATTCCACTTTATCATTCAAAATAGTACCAGTCCCATGTGCATTGATATAGCTCACTTCTGTCTTATTTATCATTCCATCTTTCAATACACCCCTAAGAGCTTTCTGAGGGCCAATATTATTTGGTTTGATTAGATCAGATGCGTCCGAAGACATTGAAAAGCCAACAACTTCTGCGATGATTGTCGCTCTTCTTTTTTTTGCAGACTCCAAACTTTCAAATACAAATATACCCGCGCCTTCACCATGAACGAGCCCATCTCTTCCTTTAGAAAATGGACGACACTTGCTCTGAGATAAAACTCGTAAACTTTCCCAAGGTTTGATCCCACCAAAACTAAGAAAACTCTCACTTCCACCTGTAATCATAACTTCCGATTTTCTTGATTTAATGGTTTCGTAAGCCAAGCCCATTGCATGATTAGCAGAAGAGCAAGCTGAGGAAACTGTAAAGCTTGGTCCCTGAATTTGATATTCAATAGAAATCAAACTAGTTGCTGAGTTGTTCATAATCTTTGGTATAGTAAGGGGATGTAACCTATTATGCCCTTCCTCAAAAACTTGTTTATAGCTATAGTTAATTGTTTCAATACCACCAATTGACGAGCCCAAAATTATACCGGCATTTTCTGACCAATCTTCCTTACAAGTTTGCAATCCTGAAGTCGTTATTGCTTCATTTGCAGCCAATAAAGCAAATTGAGAAAATCTATCCATCCTACCAACTTGCTTTAATTCAAAATAGTTTCTCGGATCAAAGTTTTTTATTTGCCCGCCAGTTTTTACTTTAAGCCTGCTTACATCTGGGAATTCGATTTGACCAATTCCAGATTTCCCTTCCCTTAAACTATTATATATTTCCGGTACGGACATCCCGATTGATGAAACACCTCCCATACCCGTTATTACCACTCTATTTTTCATAAAAAATCAAAAACAATAATAAAACCTTAAGCATTCTTCATCAAAAGATCTTCTAGGAGATTAATAAGACTTGAAACAGTATTAAAGTTTCTCTTTAGCTCACTTTCATCTAAGCCCTCAAATGGGATTGATATCTTAAATGTTTCTTCTAACATAAAAACCAACTCAACAATAGCGACTGAGTCCAAATTAAGGTCTTCAAACTTGCTATTTAGAGAAATTTCTTTTGGGTCTATACCTGCTTGTTCTCCAACCAATTCTAAAACCTTCTGTTCTATACTACCCATAATGGAGGTCCCTAAAACCTGTAATATTAAAAATCTGTGCCACGCTATATAACTAAATTATTTTTTCAACATTTTTATTAATTGTGGCAACCGCCTAAATGCCATGTAAGAGGCAATATTTCTACTTTTCAACATGGCAGGGTTACCCATTAGAAACTGGTTCGACTTTGCATTAACCGATAGACCGGTTTTACCAGCAAGAATTACGTCCGATCCAACCTCTATATTGTCACCGACCCCAGACTGTCCGCCCATAACTACTCTATCACCTATTTTTGCTGATCCAGCTATTCCGACTTGACCACATATTAGGCAATTCCTACCAAGTTGGACATTGTGTGCTATGTGAACAAGATTATCTAACTTCGTGCCCTCCCCGATGATTGTATTGGCAATTGTACCTCTATCTATACAGCAATTAGAACCTATCTCAACATTATCGTGTATCTCTACGGAACCTAAACTTTCGACCTTGAGATATTTATTCAAACTCATCTTTACTTCGTCTGATCTGGATAACATAACTTTTTCGATGCCTTCACCTGTATCTGAAACAAAAGAGAACCCATCACTCCCGATGACCGCGTTTGGATTACATATTACATTCTTACCTATTTTGACATTTTCTAAAACTTTAACACCAGGATAGAGAATGGTACCACTATCTATATTTACGTTATTCATTACTGAAACATTAGAAAAAATAGTCACGTCATCTCCAATCACACAATTAGCTCCTATGTATGAAAATGGCCCAATGTTTACACGACTGCCTATTTTTGCTGAAACGTCAATAAACGCACTTTGACTCACACCTTTTGTACCCTGTGGAGGATAGTGGAATAGCTTGTTAATTTGGTACAAGGCTGTCTTACCCTTATTTAGAAAAATTGCACCCTCAAGATTTAATTTTTTCCAATTCACTGGTTTTGTAAATAATGCTGCCTTTGCCTTACCGAGGCTAATTTCTTCAATATATTGATCGTTTAATGCTAATGCGAGCTGTGCCTTACTCGCAAACTTTGGTTCGCTAGGTCCAGATACTGATAAACTTGGATTTCCCTCTAAGGTTCCACCTATTTGGTTAGAAATATCGCTTAGGGTTAGCATCTCACACTATTCTAATCGAAAGTTTCACAAGTACTGTCAATAAATTGAGACTCCTGCTTCAGCCAAAGCCATGTATACAAGCGCATCTCGTCCGTAGACATCAGCCCTATAATGTATCTGACCAAACTCATCGAAAAATACAGTACGGTAAGTAATGTAGACCGGAATATTTCTAGATAAATTTATATAAGTTTCTTCTTCTTTTTCTAGAACTTCTTGAAATTTTTTCTCTGGTTCAATCTCTTGATCTCTTAGCAGAGAATATGCGAATTGAAAAGGCTCTTGTAGTCTAATACAACCGTGACTGAATGTTCTTTCATCTTTGAAAAACAAATCTTTCATGGGAGTGTCATGCATGTAAATGCTAAATTTATTCGGAAACATAAATTTTACAAGTCCCAGCGCATTAATGTTGCTAGGTATTTGCTTTATAAGAAAAGGAAAGTTATCAGGAGTAAACGCCTGCATATCTATTAAATTTGAGTCAATTATGGTATCGGTACCTCTAACCATTAAAACCATTTCATTGTCAGTCAAAAAGTTTGGATCGCTCTGAATCAACGGGAGGTATTCATCAACTGCTATACTCTTAGGAACATGCCATGTTGGATTGACTACCATGTGTGTCATCGTATCGTTAAACTCGGCTGTTTGATTGCTTGGAAGGCCAATGACTACTCTCGATTGCCAAACTTTTTCGTTTCGTGATTTGAAATATGCATGAAAGTTGGGTTGATTAACTAAAACATATTCCGAACCTCGGTCACGATTATTCCATCTCATCCTTTCCAAATTGACCAGTACCTGCATTAATCTGGTTTTAGGTGGTACATTGATAGCTTCAATACTCCTTTTCCCGAAAACCCCATCGGGGTTTAAGCCATGGTACTCTTGAAACCTCTTCACTGCTTCATTCAGTTCTTCGTCAAATAATCTGGAATGGATTTCATACACTGGGTAACCCATTTTATTAAGTCTTTTACGAAGAAAGGGCACATTCTCATGGGTCATTCCAATTGCTAATACAGCGTCAACTGGCACAAGGTCTCCCCAAGAGCCGTCAAGAGCAATCTCCCGAAGTTTTCTAAATTCTTTAAGCAAGTTTTTATATTCATTTGAACTTGGGTAAAGTTCCTGAACAAACAAATTTAAATCCAAGTTATTTGTCAATGCTTTCAAAAGAATATTGATATCTCTTCTTTCTGGAATAACATTGATGTTGGGATCTATTTTACTCGGTTTCAAGATACCACCTGATAAATCTTGCGAAAATAATAAAAAGGCTTCTGTTGCCATCAGTTCAAGCTTTGCTTTTTGAGATGGGTCGTCCTCATAAATAGCTTGCCTTAGCTCTTTTAAGGGATAACGCGATAAAGGTAAGCCATGAAATTCTGCCTCGCTTATCGACCTTGTTAGACCTTGCAGTCGTTCATTATTCACCATCCAATAAGGTTCAAAATTCCTTTCAATGTAAAAGGAGTATATTGGATGATCGGTCTGATAGAATTCAACAAGTGAAGCTTCCAATGAACTTTTTAGCAAATCGCTTTTACTTTGGGATTCTTGAGAGAAGCCACTGAAAGAAAAAAGGTTGGAGACTATAAGAACCCAGATGAACTTCGAGAAGAGTAACTTGTTGAAAAATACAAAAATTTTATTAAGATTAGCTATTATTTTTTGATCGCAGAACATTTATCACCTTGAGTAATTTTGATCCTTGTGTAAAAAATTTGACACGCTATAATAGAAACTGTCAATATATCAACACGTTTGAGCATTAGGTATGAACAAGATAAGCTTTTTTATAAAATATTTCACTGATTCGAAAGTTTATCTTTTATTTTTTCCTATATCGTGTAATAAATATGTCGTATAAATATAAAGACAAAATTCGAGGCGAAACAGGTATGATAACAAGAAGGTCCTTGATCACTTCTTTTGTATCTACTGCATCCATTGTGGTAGCGGCGCCTGTTTTTTCTAAGGCTCCCGGTTTTTTAAGAGGAGCTGGTGATATCCGCAAGATAAGGTTTCGGAACTTTAACACGGGTGAATTCATAAACTCTGTTTATTGGATAGAGGGCTCATACGTCAGTGACGCTTTGAAAGAAATAGACTATTTTATGAGGGACTGGAGACAAAATAAGGTTAGGTCGTATGACCCAGCAAACATAGATATTTTATCAGCAACACAGGGGCTTCTTGATAGCTCAGAACCTTTCTACCTACTGTCTGGCTATCGGACAAGAAAGACCAATAAAATGCTTTCAAGAATGACGGATGGTGTGGCTCAAAATTCCTATCATGTTAAAGCCATGGCGGCCGACATTCGAATGAGAACGAGGTCTACTGATAAAATTAGCCGGGCGGCAAAAAGTTTTAAAACTGGAGGAGTCGGTAGGTATGCAAGATCTGGATTTGTTCATATTGACTCTGGCCCTTTTAGGACTTGGACTTCGTAGCTGCAAAATCAGCGCCTTATCGTACCACTTCCGTTAACATGATATTGAAAAGAAACCAAATGTTGGGCCCCTATTGGACCTCTTGCATGTAGTTTGTTAGTAGATATACCAATTTCGGCACCAAAACCAAATTCTCCTCCATCAGCAAATTGAGTAGATGCATTGCATAAAAGAATTGAGCTATCTAATTTTTTAAAAAATAAATCTCGGGCAGATTTATCCTCAGTTAGTATGCAGTCCGTATGATTTGATCCAAAATCTCTGATATGCGAAATAGCACTTTCTATGTCTTGAACAACCTTAACGGCCAAAATGTTTTCTAGAAATTCAAACCCATAGTCGCTTTCAGATACACCAATAACAGATTTGCTATTAAATAGACCTTTATCCGCACGAATTTCTATTCCTTGACTTATTAGGAAATCTATTAATGCATTACCATGCTTATTGTAGAATTCTTTATCAATCAAAAGCGTTTCTACAGCCCCACATATACCTGGCCTTCTTGACTTAGAATTTTGTACAACCGTCTTGGCGATATCAAGATCTGCTTTATCATGAACATAAATATGAACTATACCCTCTAGATGCGCAAACACTGGGACTTTCGCTTCACTTTTTATAAATTCAACCAAGCCTCGTCCTCCCCTAGGTATAACTACATCAACATAATCGATCAAATTAACCAATTGCTTTACTTCATCTCTACTCCCAGAACCTAGTAATTGAACACAGTTTTTTGGCATTCCCATTTCCGACAAAGCTAGGGATAGTAGCTCGTATAATGCTTGCACAGTTTTCAAAGCATCTGAACCAGGTTTCAAAACAGATGAGTTTTTTGACTTTAAACAAAGGGCTGCTGCATCACAAAAAACATTTGGTCTACTCTCAAAAATTACTCCGATAACACCGATTGGTGTCGTAACCTTATTAATCTCCAAACCATTTGGACGTGTGTTAGTCTCTAAAATTTGATCCACTGGGGATTTTTGTTTAGCTACATCCAGCATAACACTCTGCATAGAATTAACCCTGTCATTATCTAGCTTTAATCTATCTATAAATGCTTTGCTCGAATTATTATGGAGCGCTAACTGGACATCTTCTTGATTTGCTGTCAGTATCTTGTCTTTGTCTTTTTGAATAAGCTTTGAAAACAATACTAAAGTTTCACTAATCACTTCATCGGAAATTTCAGAAATAGCAAAAGCAGCGCTACGTGCTTTTTTTCCCACGTTTAATATATTAAAATTGTCACCCATTATTTAAGTTTCCCTAACTGAAGAATGCCATATTATCTCTGTGTATAAGCTCTGGTTTTCGATTATACCCCAATACACTAGATATCTCGTCCGATTTAAGGCCTAGAATTTTTTCTGTTTCAATTTGATTAAATGAAACCAACCCTTTAGCTATAATCTGACCGTCTTCCCCCTTAATAGTAACTACGTCTCCTCTGCTAAATTGACCAATACATTTGATTGCACCTACTGGTAGTAAAGAGTTTCCAGATTTTAAAGCTTTTTCAGCTTTAAAATCTATAATTATCTCACCTAGAGACTTCATATTTAGGATCCATTTTTTTCTTGCTGCTTTAACACTTTGGGAAGCTAGAAACCATGTTGATTTACTTTTAGAAATATTACTAATTGGGTTACGTTTTTGACCATCAGCGATAATTAAGTTGCAGCCTACCGAGGTAGTAACTTTAGCGGCTTCAATTTTTGTCTTCATGCCTCCATGCGAGAAATCATTTTCTGGTCCCTCCGCCATTATCTCAATTTCGTCTGTGATCTCACTGATAAAGGGAATATGTACTGCATTCTTACTCTTTTTAGGAGGCTCTGTATATAAACCATCAATATCAGATAGTAATATTAACAAGTCGCATTCGCATATAGATGCAACTTGAGCAGCCAATCTGTCATTATCACCGTATCGTATCTCATCAGTTGCTACGGTGTCATTCTCATTAACTATGGGTATCACTCCAAATTTTAATAGCGTTTTAAATGTTGATTTACAATTCAAATATCTCCTGCGATTTGTGAAATCATCTAAGGTAATGAGCACCTGTGAACAAATGAGGCCCTTTATTTTAAATTGCTCTTGATATTCCTTTGAGAGTTCAATCTGACCAACAGACGCAGCCGCTTGTTCTTGTTCCAAAGTTAATTCATTTTCTTTAAGATTAAGAATTTTTCTTCCCAAGTTTATTGCACCCGAAGAAACAATAATTACAGATTTTCCTTTTTTGCGTAAATCAATAACATCATCGATAAAAGACGCAAACCATTCTTTTTTGACCGCACCAAGTTTATCTTCAACTAGCAAAGAAGAACCAACTTTTATGACAATCAACTTTGATTGCTCATATATTTTTTCTCTGTCAGGACTAATTTTATTTATATCGGGCTCCATTTTTCAGTCCTCTCATTAGGCTTAGCTTCTTCAAGTTTATTTTTTTTAAGCAACTCAAGCAAATTGTCCTTTAACTTATCAATACCAACTCTTGAAAAGGTAGAAATAGGGAGTACTTCGATACCTTTGCTATTAAAAGTTTTTACTATTTTTTCCAAATTCTTACTTTTTATACTGTCTACCTTATTAAGAACAACACACTTAATTTTTTCTACTAGATCAATCTTGTAGTCTTTTAATTCCTTTAATGTTGTATCAAAATCAGAAAAAATATCATTTGACGATACATCTAAAACATGAACCAAGACCTGACACCGCTCTATATGACCAAGAAACTGAATCCCAATACCTTTGCCGGCATTAGCGCCTTCTATAACCCCAGGAATATCGGCTAAAATAAAGTCTCCCTGCTTATAACTTACCATGCCTAGGTTTGGAGTGAGTGTTGTAAATGAAAAATCACCAATCTTTGGCTTAGCATTGCTCATAACTGAGAGAAGAGAAGATTTTCCTACATTCGGCAATCCAACCAGCCCAACATCAGCGAGTAATTTAAGCCTTAACCACAAAGTCAATTCAGAACCTGAATGCCCTTTATTAGCCTGTCTTGGTGCCTGGTTAGTAGATGATTTAAATCTACTGTTTCCCCAGCCACCGTTCCCACCCTCAGCTATAACGTACTGCTGACCGTCATTAACTAGATCTATTAACACTGTTTTTTTATTCTCCAGTAATACCTCAGTTCCTAATGGAACATTCAAAATTACATCATCTCCATTTGCTCCTGTTTTATTTTGGCCCATACCAGGCCTACCATTCTTTGCGAAGTAGTGCCTCTTATACTTAAAGTCTATTAAAGTATTGAGATTAGAGATCGCTCTGACAACAACATCACCACCTTTACCTCCGTCACCACCATCTGGTCCTCCAAATTCGATAAATTTCTCACGCCGAAAACTTGTACAACCTGATCCACCAGTCCCAGATCTAATGTGTATAAGTGCCAAATCAATAAATTGCATGGGTAAAAGTCAGACTTCCGTTAATTAAAAAGTTTCAGTTTAAGACTTAGTAGTATGAAAATACAATACTCGCTATAAGGCTAATCAATAGAGCTATTTTTACAATTCGACTATTTTTTT
>CAZOIZ010000017.1:4810-15567 GCA_964580005.1 uncultured Rhodobacterales bacterium | reverse complement strand
TTACGAATGGAGCTGGGAATTATGCTGTTTGGGGCCATAGGTTATTTCGATTTACCCAATTTAGAACACAACTAGCTCCAATTTCAGGGTCAATGGGATACGGATTACCCGCCGCAATAGCGGCAAAATTAAGAAATCCTGCTAAAACAGTAATAGCACTTGCAGGTGATGGCTGTTTTCAGATGACTGAAAATGAGTTTGCAACAGCAGTGCAATATAATGTAGGAGTAATTGTATTTGTAGTAGACAACGAGATGTATGGTACAATTAGAATGCATCAGCATAAAAGTTATAAAGGGAAATATAAACATACTGGTTTGGTAAATCCTGACTTTAATAAACTTGCTGTAGCTATGGGAGGAAAAGGATTTACTGTTGAAAAAACTGAAGATTTTATGAAATTATTCTATGAAGCAAAAGCATGGGCAGACAAAAATAATTTACCAACGCTATTACATATAAAAACTGGTTCTGAAATGGTTCTTCCAGGAAAAAGATTTAGTTCATTATAGTGCTATCTTAAAATTATTTAAGCTAAAATCATCTTCTAAAACAACTTCTTCAAATTTTAACTCTTTAATATTTTTAGCACAGACTTGTTCCATAACATTTGAAAGTTCATCCTTTAAAATATCATGAACATGATTTGCACCTTTATCACCTAACGCTGCAAGCCCAATTATAAATGGTCTACCAGTCATAATAAAATCTGCTCCTAGCATTAAACCCTTACAAATATCTTGCCCTGAGTAAAAACCTGAATCAATTATAATAGGAAATTTTGGTCCCAAATTTTTTCGTATTTCAGGAAGAATTTGCAGAGGACTTGGTGCAATATCTATTTGACGACCTCCATGGTTAGACAAATATATTGCATCAACGATTTTTGAAGCTTGGATTGCATCATTTAGATGCATTAATCCTTTCAAAATGATAGGACCATTCCAAATATCTCTAACTTCTTTAAGATAATCCCAGTCTAAGTAGCGTTGCATTTGACTTCCAGCAAAACCTGCTTTGGATTTAGCATTACCATGCCAAGTACCATCGCTGTATTGATCCATAGTTCCAAATGCGGGTATCCCATTTAGAAGTGTTTTTATTGACCATGCAGGACAGATTGCTGCTTGAAAAAAAGTTCGAATATTTGTTTTTGGTGGAACAGAAACACCAGCCATTCTTAATCTTTCTCTTCTACTAGAAGCAGGTATATCTGCTGTAATAATTAGAGTTTTAAATCCTGAATTTTTAGCTCTCTTCAATAAATCATTCCTTATCGCTTTATCAGCTGGGGGGTATAACTGAAACCAACCAGTTCCTTTTAAATGTTTTCCAACCTCTTCTACTGATGTACATGCAACAGTTGATAAAGAAAAAGGAACATTATTTTTTACAGACATTTTTGCCAATGATACTTCTGCACCAGGCCACATAAGGCTTGTCATTCCAACAGGAGCCATTCCAAAAGGTGCGTCATATTCATAATCAAATAATTTTGTTTTCAAATTTGGCTCAACAGTGCCTTTTAAGTACTTAGGAACTAAAAATATTTTGTTAAAAACTTTTCTATTATTTTCTAGGGCTTCATCATACCCAGTTCCCGCAAATAAATATTCAGAGGCAAAATGAGGTATCCTTCTCTTTGCTAAATTAACCATATCAGAAACTCTTGGATATTTATCAACTAAACTAGACAAGACCTACTCCACAAAATTATTAGTGTTTTTAATTTAACATGTTATGAATAAATAATTAATAAAATAAATAAGTTAATGAGAAAAAAATGATTGAAAATCCTCCTTTAATACAAATAAAAAAATCTAGTAGTAGAAACAGGCCTTCAATTGCACAAATTGATAGTTTTAAAAATATTCCAACTGGTTTCATATGTGATGCCTTAAACGGATATGCAGCTTTAGATACAACTATAAAACCGTTGATTATCCCAGGAAAAGATATTTTGCATATTGTTGGACCAGCATTAACTGTTTTTTCAGGGGCAGCAGATGTGCTAGGAATGTCAATTGCATTAAGTGAAGTTCAACCTGGTGACGTTATTGTTAATGGAGTAAGTGGCTTTCAAGGAACTGCAGCAGTTGGTGACAGAATTGCTGGAATGATAAAAAATAATGGAGGTGTTGGTCTTGTTACAGATGGTCCAATGAGAGACTTGGAGGGCATTAAAGAGACTGGTCTAAGCTGCTTTTGTACAGGATTAAACCCAAACTCTCCGTATAATAGTGGTCCAGCCAAAATTGGATACCCAATAGAAATAGGCGGCAAGACAGTTGATTCTGGAGATATAATTGTTGCTGATGCAGATGGTGTCACTGTTGTGCCATTTAACATGATTGACAAAGTTATAGAAAAGTTACAAAGAATTGTCGAATTAGAAAATGAGATGGATGAAAAGGTAAAAAATGGTCTAAAAATTTCTCAAAAAGCACTTGATTATATAAACAATGATCAAGTTTCGTATGAAGACTAAATTACTGATATATATTTCCATCTGTAACAGTTCGTAGATATTCAATTGTTATATCTTCATTTAACTGAATTACTTTAAAACCGTCATTTGTTATGTCTAGTACTGCGTAATCTGAATAAATTCTAGAAACAACCCCTGCTCCTGTGAGTGGTAATGTACACTCTCGAACCAGTTTAGGCTTTCCTTCTTTCGTCAAATGCTGTGTCATTACAAATACGTTTTTAGCTCCTGCAACTAAATCCATAGCCCCACCTACTGCTGGTATCCCTTTACCAGTTGACCAATTTGCAAGATCTCCTGTAACAGAAATTTCCATTGCCCCAAGTACACAGTAATCAATATGCCCTCCTCTTATCATAGAAAAGCTGTCAGCATGATGACAAAAACTCCCTCCTGGAAGAATGGTAACTGGTTTTTTACCAGCATTTATGAGGTCTAAATCAATTTCGTTCTCATTTGGTGATGGTCCCATTCCCAATAAACCATTTTCTGAATGATAAATTATTTCTCTATCTTCTTTAATGTATTGAGATACTAATTCTGGCATACCAATGCCTAGATTTACATAAGAGGAATGAGGCAAGTCATTTGCTATTTTTGATGCAATTGTATTTCTGTCCCATCCCTTAATTAAATCATTTGTAAATATATTTGTCATGGATATGTCATCCCTTCTTCAATTGCATTGGTCTCAATAATAGGGTTTTCTATATTAATAACACTTTGAACAAAAATACCTGGTGTAATGACATGTTCAGGGTTCATTTCACTTGGTTCTAAGATTTTTTTTACTTGAACTAATGACTTATCTGCAGCCATACACATTATGGGGTTAAAATTCCTAGCAGTTTTATTGTATGTTAGGTTACCGTATCTGTCAGCTGTTTCTGCTTTAACAAAAGCAAAATCTGCTTTTAGAGCTTCTTCAAGGATAAATTTCTTTCCGTTAAAAATTTTTTCTTCTTTGCCTTCGGCTAAAGGAGTACCAACTCCAGTAGCAGTATAAAATCCAGGTATACCTGACCCGGCTGCCCTAATTCTCTCCGCCAAAGTCCCTTGTGGAACAACTTCTAATTCGATTTCACCTTTATTATATAATTCCGGGAAAGTAACTCCTTTGGCAGATCTTGCAAAAGAACAAATGACTTTTTTAACTTGTCTTTGACCAATTAATGCACCAAGACCCACTCTTCCATTTCCGGAGTTATTAGCAATAATTGTTAAATCCTTAGTACCTTTATCAATTAACCCATGCAATAACTCAATTGGACTTCCGGCTTCACCAAAACCACCGACCATAATTGTTGATCCATCAAATACATCAGACAAAATTTCGGTCATCTCTTTCTTTATTTTGTTGATTTGCATTCTAACCTTTCATATTGTTGAATTTCATTATTGAATGTTATAACAAACCTATACAATAAAATTATATCAAACTGAATGGTAATTAAAAATGAATTTTGAATATTCTGAAAAAGAAGAAAAATTTCGAACAGAAGTAAGAGATTGGCTCAAAGAGACGCTTCCAAAGTACTTGTCTGAAAAAGTAAAAAAATACCAAAGACTTACTAAAGAAGATTACGAATTATTTATGAATAATTTAAGTAAAAAGGGTTGGATTGCTTGGCATTGGCCTGAAGAATATGGTGGAACTGGATGGAATGCGATTGAAAAACACATATTTGAAGAAGAAATTGTAAAGGCATCAGCACCAAGAATTGTGCCATTTGGCGTAAATATGTTAGGTCCAGTCTTGATTGAGTTTGGATCAGAAGAACAAAAAAATTATTATCTTCCAAGAATTTTAAATAATGAGGATTGGTGGGCTCAGGGATATTCTGAACCCGGAGCAGGCTCAGATCTTGCAAGTCTTAAAACAACAGCAATAGATAAAGGTGACCATTATATAGTTAATGGACAGAAAACTTGGACAACTTTAGGTCATCATGCTGATAAGATTTTTTGTCTCGTTAAAACTGATCTTAATGTTAAACCTCAATTAGGAATTTCTTTTCTTCTTATAGATATGGACTCTCCAGGTGTTGAAGTAAAACCAATAATAACACTCGATGGTGAACATGAAGTTAATGAAGTTTGGTTCACTGATGTTAAAGTTCCTAAAAAAAATCTGGTTGGAAAAGAGAATGAAGGCTGGACATACGCAAAATATTTACTAACTTTTGAAAGAACCGGAATAGCTGGTGTTCCTAATTCAAAATCGGCTTTAAATCACTTAAAAATGGTTTCAAAAAAATCGATGAAAAATGGAAAACCACTAATTGAAGATCCAATGTTTTCTTCAGAAGTTGCTGAATTAGAAATAGATCTATTAGCCATGGAAATTTTCAACCTTAGAACAGTTAGTGCAGCTGCTGAAGGCAAAGCGCCGGGGATGGAAAGTTCTTTACTTAAGATTAAAGGAACACTTGTGAGACAGAAAACAACTGAATTACTTAGAAAGGCGCTTGGACCGCAAGCTTTACCATATTTACCCGAACAATTTGACGAGGGTTGGAATGAAATGCCAATTGGACCAGAATACGCTGGCCCTATTGCAAAGCAGTACTTTAATATGAGAAAAATTTCTATATATGGTGGATCTAATGAAATCCAAAAAAATATAGTCGCAAAAGCATCATTTGGTTTATAGGAAATAAGAATGGATTTTTCATTATCTGAAGAAAGAAAAATGCTTCAGGAAACCGTAGCTCGTTTTTTTGAAAATAGTTATAATGATATCAAGAAAAGGAGTGAATACCTAGACATGAATGATGGTTTTTCTAGGGAATTTTGGAAAGAAAGTTCAAATTTAGGTGTGATAAGTGGCTTGATTTCACCAAACTTTGGAGGCCTAGGAGGCTCAGGTGAGGATATAAGCATAATATTTGAACTAATTGGAAAATCATTATGCATTGAACCATTTTTATCTTCTGGATTATTATCAAGTACAATTTTGTCTTCTATAAAAAATCCTAAAACTGAATTAATAAATCAAATTATTGACGGACAATTATTAGTATCATTTGCTCATATGGAAATGAATAATAGATATGAGGACCATTTTGTAGAGAGCAAAGCCTTTTTCGAAAATGAAAATTGGAAACTAAATGGGAGTAAATCTTTTGTAATTAATGGTGATTCTGCAGATAAAGTTATAATTTCTGCTAGAATAGAAGGAAAAATTAATGACAAAAACGGCATTGGTTTATTTTTAGTTGATAGTAATAAGATTAATAATAGATCCTATAATACAATAGATGGTTATAGATCGGCTGAGCTTAATTTTGACAATGTAAATGCTGAATTATTATGTAAGGATGAACTAGCTCTTGAGTGTATCATCAAAGCAAATTCTGCAGGTGCACTTGCTCTTTCTGCAGAAGCTGTTGGTATAATGCAAGTATGCTTTGATTTAACACTCGACTATTTGAAAACTAGAAAACAATTCGGTAAGTCTATTGGGTCTTTTCAAAGTATCCAACATAGAATGGTAGATATGATGCTGGAAATTGAACAAGTAAGGTCTGCTGTAATGTTAGCATCTTCTACATTTGAGACTAATTCATCAACACGAGATAAGAATATATCTGCTGCAAAAAATTTAGTAGGAAGAGTTGGCAAACTTATAGCTGAGGAGTCAATACAACTTCACGGGGGAATTGCAATGACATGGGAGTACTCAGTTGCACATTATGCAAAGAGACTCATCATGATTGATCATTTAATGGGTGATGCAGATTATCATAGGGATAGATTTAAGTTACTAAGTTAAGTTTAGTTATCTATTAATAATTTAGAAGCTTTAACTCTAAAATCTTCCGGGACAACCATTGATTTCCTTTTTTTTAAATCAAATAAAACTGCAACAATCTCAATATCCATTATTACATCACCAGTACTATCGTCCACCATGTGGTGAATAAATTTTAATGATTTGTTTCCTATCTTTGTAAAATTAGTATGCATCGTAACTGCCATTCCAAGTATAGCATCTTTATAATATCTTACAGAATAATCTAATGCAGCAGATCCAATATTATATTCATTTCTCCAATTAAAGTCTGCTCCACAATGTGTAAATAAGTGAGTAGCAGCGTCAGATATACAACCTATTTTAAATTGACTTGATCCCACTGCATTATGATCTAAATCCCAAGTGTTAACTGCACTTTTACAACTTATAAATGCACTTCTGGAATGATTTTGTAGCGGTCTACTATCAGTTAGTGGCCTTAAATTTGAAAATTCTAATTCATTTAAAAATGTAAAGCAGTTTGAAGAGAATAAATCTGAAATTATTTTTTTTATTTGTTCATTTACGTCCAATGAAATAGACGTCTCAAAGTAAGCTGCAACATTTTCGTGATCTATGCTATAAACTTTGCTCAATAATAAAAGTTTATTGTCTTCAATTGATTTAACTTTAAAAACTATCTCTAACACAGAATTTAAGTGAACTTCACGACTAAAAATACATCTTTCATTTAAAATGTTATATTGAATATTTTTACCAGAGTAGCTGTTGATTTTATTAAAAAGACATTTAATTGCGTCTGCATGTTTTCCAAAATAATATTGGACATTCATGTGAGACATTTGATCACAATCTTCTTTTTTTACCAAATCCTTAAAAGCAGAGTAAATGCCATTTGAATTACTTATATCAATCTTAAATGATTTATCGACATTTTTACTAATTAAGACCAGAGATTGCTTTGATATTATTTGATCTTCATTATTATTATCGTTATTCGATAAAAATAATCTGTGAGTAACTATAATTTTATCTTTAGATTCTAAATTAAGATCTGTATTAACATAGATTGTCATATACTCAAATATTGATGTATCAAAAAATTCAGATTTTAAATGCTTTTGGCTATCTATTATCAAATTTTTTAAAATTGCTTTCGTAAAATGAGTTGCATCTTCAAAAAATTTTGCAGAACTAGATCTTCGTAAAAATCTTAATTCACTTAGATCATTAGGCTTAACAAGACCTTTAAAGGTTTCTATTTGTTGTATATTCATAATATCATTATTATTAGGAAATTTCCTAATTTTTATCTCTCATCTCTAATTTTGCAACGCTCATATTATGAACTTCATCAGGGCCGTCAGCTAATCTTAATGCTCTTGCGTAACCATATGCATAAGATAAAGGAAAGTCGGAGGTCACTCCACCACCACCATGAACTTGTATAGCTCTATCAATTACTCTAGTAGCCATATTAGGTGCTACAACTTTGATCATAGAAATTTCTTTTCTTGCAATTTTATTCCCAACTGTATCCATCATGTGAGCAGTTTTAAGAACCAACAATCTAGCCTGCTCGATTTCAGCTCTGCTATCAGCTATAGCATTCATAACAACACCTTGTTGAGCAATTGGCTTTCCAAATGCAACTCTAGATTTTGCACGTGAGATCATTAACTCAAGGGCTCTTTCAGCTTGTCCAATCAATCGCATACAGTGATGAATTCTTCCTGGACCTAATCGTCCTTGAGCAATCTCAAACCCTCTACCCTCACCCAATAAAATATTAGAAACAGGGACTTTGACATCTTTAAATTCAACCTCTGCGTGACCATGTGGCGCATGATCGTAACCAAAAACAGGTAGATGTCTTAGCACGTTTACACCAGGAGTATCAAAAGGAACTAAAATCATTGATTGTTGCTTGTATTTATCAGCATTTGGGTCTGTTTTACCCATAAAAATCATTATTTTGCACCTGGGATCCATTGCACCTGAAGTCCACCATTTTTTTGCATTTATGATATAATAATCGCCCTCTCTTACAATGCTTCCTTGGATGTTGGATGCATCCGATGATGCAACATCAGGTTCAGTCATTGCAAAAGAAGAACGAATTTCACCATTAAGTAAAGGTTTTAACCATTCTTCTTTTTGTGCCTCAGTTCCATATCTAACCAAAACCTCCATATTCCCGGTATCTGGAGCAGAGCAATTAAAAACTTCAGCTCCAATTGGAGAACGTCCCATAATTTCACATAAAGGGGCATATTCTGTATTTGTTAACCCAGCACCTAAGTCACTTTCTGGCAAAAATAAATTCCACAATCCTTGTGATTTAGCTTTAGACTTTAGATCTTCCATTATTTGAGGAATACACCATCTACCTCCTTCTTCGACTTGCTTTTTATAAATACCTTCACTTTCGTAGACATGTTCATTCATAAAATTTGTAATTTTTTCTTGTAAATCCTTAACTTTTTGTGAATTTTCAAAGTTCATTTTTTCCTCTAGGTTTTATTAAAATACATTATTTGCTCTATTTATAAGAGCATCAATTCTTTTTCCAAAATTGGAAAATCTCTCATCCTGTGTCTGCCCCTTTTGAAACCTATAGAAAATTTGTTGTAATATTACGGCAAGCTTAAATGCTCCAAAAGCATAATACCAGTTAATATTTTCAACATTGAAGCCAGTTTTTTTAGAATAATAATCTACCATCTCTTTTCTTGTAGGATATAAGATTTTATCTACAGGCATTGAGGTTATTAATTTACAGTCTTCATTATCTGTTTCATCTATCCAATAATTTAACATATGACCTAAATCCATTAATGGATCCCCCCTGGTACACATATCCCAGTCAAAAACTGCAACTGGATCAAATGGATCTGAATTACTCCACATGATATTATCTAACTTAAAGTCATTATGCAAAATTGTAACGGCTTGAGGTTGTGGTAAAGATGATCTTAAAAAGCTCACTAATTTTTCAAATTTTGATCTTAAAACTTTGTCATCTGTAGATTTTTTCCATCTTTCTTCCCAACCATTTAGTTGCCTTAAGACAAAACCTTCTGGTTTGCCCAAATCACCTAAACCAACTTCATCAGGGTTAATTTTATGTAAATCAGAGAGAACGTCGATAATTTTAAAACTTATTTTTCTCAAGTTATCTTTTGATGGAACAATATAGGGCTCAAATTGTTTTCTTACAACAAATCCATTTCTTCTTTCAATAATATGAAACTTTGAACCAATAACTGTTTCGTCACCACAAAAGTATAGACTTTTTGGGGCTAAAGGAAATAAATTGTTTAAACTTGATTGAACCATATGCTCTCTAAACATATCATGAGAAGATGGAGCAACTGGTCCCAGGGGTGGTCTTCTTAAAACATATTCTTTTTTATCTAATTTTAGTAAATAAGTTAAATTAGCATGTCCACCTGAAAATTGGAGAGAAGTTAAATTATCAAATTCTAATTTTAAATTATTTGTTAGGTATGAACTAAGATTTTTTAAGTCTAGTTGTTCATCTTTTCTTACATCAATAAGCTCTTGTTCTATTTGTGTCATAATAATTTACAAAATATTTCCAAATAATTTAAAATATAAAAATACTATGATAATTTTATAACTTTTTATAAAGTTAAATCAAAGAATAACTAGTAAATATTATAAACAATTTAAAATACTTTTAAGGGATAACATGAAGAACTTATTTAATGTTGAAGGTAAAGTAGCTCTTGTCACCGGAGGATCCAGAGGTATTGGTGCTATGATAGCTGAAGGGTTTGTAAAAAATGGTGTAAAAACCTATATAACCTCAAGAAAATCAGAACAATGTAATCTTAAAGCAGACGAACTATCAAAATTTGGGGAGTGTATTTCCATACCTGCCGATCTAACTGACATGAATGAAATGGATAAGTTAGTTAACCATATTAAAGAGAATGAAAAACGATTTAATATCTTAATAAATAATGCTGGAGCAGCATGGGGTGCATCCTTTGACGATTTTCCTGAAAATGGCTGGGATAAAGTTATGGATACTAATGTAAAATCAGTGTTTTTTTTAACTCAAAAGTTAGCAAAAATACTAGAACAATCTGGAAATAATTCTGATCCTTCAAGAATAATAAATGTCGGTTCCATTGACGGAGTAGGTATTCCTAGAGCTGAGACGTATTCTTACCCTGCATCAAAAGCCGCAATACATCAACTTACACGGGTTCTAGCGAACAGGTTAGCTCACAGAAATATTAATGTTAATGCCATTGCCCCTGGGCCTTTTCAAAGTAATATGATGGCCCATACTCTTAAGGAGTATGGAGAAGAAATTAGATCTTCTGTACCAAGGGGTCGCATTGGTATTCCTGAAGACATGGCAGGTGTAACAATCTTTCTATCCTCTAAAGCTAGCACATATATAACTGGATCCATAATACCGGTAGATGGTGGGTCCTTAATTGCAAGAAGACATATGGAGTAAAAAATGAATGAACC
>CAZOIZ010000017.1:0-4710 GCA_964580005.1 uncultured Rhodobacterales bacterium | reverse complement strand
TCAATTAATCACGCAAAGGAAATAGCAAACTCTGATCCGATGCATAGCTCAGGAGCAAGAAGTTTTATAGTTAGACCATGGCTTCTCAATGAGGGCAACATAGAAGTTTCATTGGATTACTCAACAGGAAAATTTAAGCTAAAATAATAAAAATCTAACTTATTTTGTGCCCACCGAACTGGTCTCTGAGTTTATTTTTTAATATTTTTCCTGTAGCTCCCAAAGGAATATTATCTGTAAAGATCACATCATCAGGTATCATCCATTTTGCTACTTTACCATTGTACATTTTTAAAATATCGTCTTTTGATGGTGATTTTCCTGGCATGGGCTGAACAATTACTATTGGTCTTTCATCCCATTTTTCATGAGGCACTGAAATAACTGCAGCATTTGCTACTTCAGAATGACCAACACATATATTTTCTAAATCAATCGAACTTATCCACTCTCCACCAGATTTTATTATATCTTTTGTTCTGTCTGTTATTGTCATAAAGCCGTGTTGATCAATTTTTGCAACATCACCTGTATCAAACCACCCATCATCAAGAAATCTGTCATTTTCAGTGCTATCTTCAAAATACTCCTTTAAAACCCAAAAACCCCTTGAAAGCAATCTTCCTTGAGTTTCTCCGTCTTCAGGCAAATCACTTCCATCATCGTCAACAAGTTTCATTTGATGCCCAAAGATTGTTCTTCCTTGAGGTAATTTTTGATCGTAATATTCAGTTTTATCTTTGGGTTCTTCAGCTAATGAGGGCATATTCACTGTTCCTAATGGACTCATTTCTGTCATACCCCAGGCATGTATTACTTCTGCTCCAAATTCATCTTCAAAACCTTCAAATAATGTTCTTGGGCATGAAGAACCACCTATTACTAATCTTTTAACTGTATCTATTTTTTTTCTAGAATCCCTCAAGTAATTTAATAATAAGAGCCAAATAGTTGGAACCCCGAGAGATATAGTTACTTTCTCTTCATTCATAAGGTTTGTTAAACTTTCACCATCTAATTTAGCTCCTGGAAATACTAATTTCGTTCCACACATCGGAGCTGCATAAGGAGTACCCCATGCATTGACGTGAAACATAGGAACTACAGGCAAGACGACATCTTTAACACCGTAAGGAACAACGTCTTTTAAATTCATTCCATAGGCATGAAGTACTGTTGATCGATGAGAATATAAAACTCCTTTTGGATTTCCTGTTGTTCCAGATGTATAACATAGTGAAGATGCTGTCTTTTCATCTAGTTGAGGCCAATCATATTGATCTGAATGATTCTTAATCAACTCCTCATAACAAATTACTTTGATACCACTTTTAATACTTGGTTTAACCATATTTTTTTCGTCAGTCATTACAATAATAGCCTGCACGGTTTTAAAGTTTTCTGAGGCTTTTTCGACTAAAGGTAAAATATTTAAATCAACACATAAAACTTTGTCTTTTGCATGATTGACAATATAAGAAACTTGATCAGGATGAAGTCTAGGATTTATAGTGTGGCAAACTAAACCACTTGATGAAGTTGCATAATAGATTTCCAAGTGCCTATAACCATTCCATGCTAATGTCCCTACTCTATCACTTTTTTTCAAGTCAAGTGATTTTAGAGCATTAGCTAATTTCTTAGTTCTTTTTCCCCAGTCAGAGTAATTATATCTATGGATACCACCTTCAACTGTATTTGATACAATTTCTTGACTGCTATAGTTTTTAATAGCATGTTCAAAAATAGTTGAAATTAATAGAGGATGATCCTGCATTAAACCAAACAAATTACTCTCCTATCAAATTATATTTAAATATATAATCACCTAAAATAAATTATTAATAGTACTATTTCAAAGTAAAATAAAATTAATTTATTTCTTTTTGTGTGAATAAGTTGTGTCATATTTTTTAGATAAATATTCACCGGCTATTATATTATCTTTTTCAGATATTATGGTGTCAAATTGAGGATTAAAGAAAAATGGTATAGAAAATCTTTCATTATTATTTCCATATACTCGGTGTGGTGTAGCTTTTATTTTTTCCCCAGACCAAAATTCTAACATATCACCAAAATTCACAATAACCTCATCTTCTTTAGGATTAACTAACTCCCATTCATTCGAAGGATTTTTAATTTCAAGACCAGGATTACTATCTGTTAATAAAATTGTTAAACAACCATAGTCAGTATGAGGAGCTATTCCATAATCTTTATTTGATAACGCAGACTTTCTGGGAGGATAATAATTGCACCTCAACAACGACATAGGATTTTTGAATTTGTCTTTAAAAAAATTTTCAGAATAACCTAATGAAAACTCAATAGAAGAAAGTATGTTTATACCTATTTGAGTACACAAATCGAAATACTTGTTAACATTTTTTTCAAAATTAGGTAGTTGAGAAGGCCATAAGTTTTCAGAATAATAAGTTAGATCTTTAAACTTTGAACTAACTTTTTTAAACGGTCCTGAGTCAAAAATTTCTTTATAATCAGGATTATAATCTGGATTAACTTGTTCTCCACGTGGCGCACCCCATCCTCTATTTGAAGATGTTAAAGCCATATTTACTTCGTTCTTTTCCTCAAGAGTAAGATTAAAAAAAGCTTTATAGATTTTAAAAATATTTTTTTTTACATTTGAATCAATAAGGGTATTTTTTAATAACAAAAAACCATATTGAGAAATTGCATAATTAAATTTTTTAGCCTCGTCTTCAAAAGATGGATCATTTTGATTTACAATGATTTTATAATCTATTTTTGGTATAGTTGAATTCATAATTATTAAATCATTATAAATTTTAAAATTTCAAGATTTAAACTAAATATTATGTAATAAGCTAACTTCAAGTGTATATTTAAAATTAAAAAAATAAATACAGGTGTTTAAAATGATTATAATAAATAATCCTAACGAAATAAAAGATTATATAAATAAGCCTCTTACTCCAAGTGAGTGGTATCATGTTACACAAGACAAAATAAATAAATTTGCTGACGCGACATCAGACTACCAATGGATACATGTTGATGAAGAAAGAGCTAAAAAAGAAATGCCTGACGGAAAGACAATTGCCCACGGATATTATATGGTTTCTCTACTTCCAAAATTAGCTGCTCAAAATGCACAAATAAAGAATACATCTAAAACTCTTAACTACGGCTCTGATAAAGTACGTTTTATAAACATGGTAAAAGTAGGATCACATGTAAGACTAAATAGGACGATTATTTCGTGTGAAGAAATGAAAAATGGAGGTTTTAGAGTTGTAAATAAGTGTGAATTAGAAATAAAAGATGATACTAAACCTGCTTTCATAGCAGAAACAATATCATTAGTATTTTCATAAAATATAGGAATTGTAATGAAAGCTATAGTTTGTAATAACTTCGGTCCAATAAGAGATATTCAGTATAAAGAAGTAGATGAACCAAGACTTAATGAAGACGGTGTTTTAATTAAAGTTAGTTCAGTAGGTGTTAATTTTCCTGACGGTCTACTTGTACAAGGTAAATATCAACTTAAGCCTGAGACTCCATTTATTCCGGGTATGGAAGTTGCTGGTGAAGTAATTAGCCTTGGATCTAAAGTCTCTGATTTTGTAGTAGGAGATCGCATTGCTGCACTATCTCAACTTAATGGATATGCAGAAAAAATTGTGGTTAAAACATCTTCTACATTTAAAATTCCAAAAAATATGTCATATGACGATGCTTGTGCCTTATTGTGTGCCTATGGCACATCCCATTATGCTCTTAAACAAAGAGGACAATTGAAAAAAGGAGAAACACTAGTTGTGCTAGGTGCATCAGGTTCAACTGGAATAGCAGCCATCCAAATTGGTAAGATAATGGGGGCAAAAGTGATAGCTGTTGCTTCTAACAGTGAAAAACAAAAAATAGCAAAGAAAAACGGAGCTGATTTATCAATAGGATATGAAAACCTAAAAGAAAAGCTTAAAGAAATTTCAAATGGTAAAGGAATTGATGTAATTTTTGATCCTGTAGGTGGTGATACTTTTGATACAGTAGCGAGAACCATGGCTAGGAAGGGAAGATTATTAGTGATTGGATTTGCATCTGGAACAATTCCTAAATTAGCAGTAAATTTAGCTCTAGTTAAAGAGTTTAGTGTAGTAGGTGTTTTTTGGGGAGCATTTACGAGAGCAGAAACAGATGAGTATAAAAGAAATATGGTAGAATTATTTGATTGGTATAAAGGAGGACTTTTAAAACCTCTCGTAGAAGAAAGATACCATTTGTCAGAAGCAGCTAAAGTTTTAGAAAAAATTCTTGCTAGAGGTGCAAAAGGGAAAATTATTTTAAAACCATAAATAGTTTCTTTTATGATCTTTATATTCTCAATCTTTGTTTAAAAAAGTACCAAAAAAGTAAGAAAGAAAAAACAAAGTTGCACTTACAATTACGATTGAAGGACCAGATGGAGCATCTACTTCTACAGAAAGAAAAATACCTAAAACTACCGAAAAAATGCCAATAAGCGTCGCAAATAATGCCATTTGTTGTGGGGAACGTGCTAATCTTCTAGAGGTTGCTGCTGGTATTATTAACATTGCCGTTATTAATAACAACCCGATAATTTGTAATGATACTGCTACAACAATAGTTAATACGGTTGTTAATAATAAATTAATATATGTAGGATTGATACCCTCAGCTCTTGCTAGATCTTCGTCG
>CAZOIZ010000016.1:0-16028 GCA_964580005.1 uncultured Rhodobacterales bacterium | reverse complement strand
AGCATTATGTTGAGTTTAATAATGGAGAAACAATAAGCTCTCTAAAAAAGATAGGCCCAGCAGGAGACAAAAAAGGAACAGAAGTAAGGTTTTGGGCATCGGAAGAAACATTTTCAAATATAGAGTATGATTTTAAGATCTTAGAGCAGCGTTTGAGAGAGTTAGCTTTTTTGAATTCCGGAGTAAAAATAGAATTAGTTGATCTTAGAGAGGAAAGCGAAAAAAAAGTAGTACTTTCATACGAAGGCGGGGTTAAAGAGTTTGTAAAGTATTTGGATAGATCAAAAGTACCTCTAATCAGTGAACCAATTTTTATTAATGGGGAAAAAGATGGAATTTCTCTTGAAGTTGCTCTTTGGTGGAATAATGCATATAATGAATTAGTTCTGCCTTTTACTAACAATATTCCCCAGGGTGATGGGGGAACGCATTTAGCTGGCTTTAGAGGCGCGTTGACCAGAACTGTTAACATGTTTGTCGGATCTTTTGGATCAAAAAATAAAGATAAAGTCAGTGTTACGGGTGATGATGCAAGAGAAGGTCTAACCTGTGTTTTGTCAGTTAAAGTCCCAGACCCAAAATTTTCAAGCCAAACAAAGGATAAGTTGGTTTCTTCTGAGGTCAGACCAGTAGTGGAAAGCTTTGTTAATGAAAAACTATCCGAATGGTTTGAAGAAAATCCAAGTGACGCTAAAATTGTGGTAGCAAAAGTAATAGAGGCAGCAGTTGCCAGGGAAGCGGCTAGAAAGGCTAGAGAATTAACCAGGAAAAAAAATTCTATAGACGTTGCCAATCTACCAGGAAAATTAGCCGATTGTCAGGAAAAAGACCCTGCGAAACGAGAAATTTTTATAGTAGAAGGAGATAGTGCAGGAGGTAGTGCGAAGCAAGGAAGATCGCGAAAGAATCAAGCCGTACTCCCCCTTAGAGGAAAAATACTGAATGTAGAAAGGGCTAGACCAGATAAAATGTTATCTAGTCAAGAGATAGGAACTTTAATAACGGCTTTAGGCACGGGTATAGGTAATGACGATTTTGATATTGAAAAACTAAGATATCATAAGATTATTATTATGACCGATGCCGATGTAGATGGTGCTCATATAAGAACTTTGTTACTAACGTTCTTTTTTCGAAAAATGCCAGAGTTAATCGAAAAAGGACATATTTTTATTGCTGAGCCACCTCTCTATAAAGTGACAAAAGGGAAGTCAGAGGTCTATATAAAAGACGATAAGGGTTTAGAAAGTTATCTACTGGATGCTGGTGTTCACGACACTTTTCTTAAGATTACCGATGATTATGTGCTAACAGGAAGAGATCTTTCCGAAATAGTAATAGAGGCAAGCAAGTGTATTAAATTATTAGAAAAAGCTGGGGATGATCACATAAAAAAAATTTTAGAGCAGGCAATTGTGACTGGAGTTGTAGATCAGATAAAAGGTTTAAGTAATGACGTCGATGGTCAAAAAATTCTCTGTCAAAGACTGGATGAGATTTCAAAAGAATATGAAAGAGGTTGGAGTACTAAAATTGAAGATGTAAACAAACTAGTTTTTTTTCGCACGGTAAGAGGAGTAGAAGAGACTTTCGAAGTAGACCTTATAAAAATTCAAAGTAATTTAATAGAGGGGTTAAGCCATTTTAGTAGCAAGTTTAGAGATATTTTTTCTGGAATGCCTGTATTAGTAAAAAAAGAAGTCGCTGTAGAAATAGATGGTCCAAGCAGTCTTATAAGTGAGATAATGAGAATGGGAGAGAAGGGCATCTCTCTTCAGCGCTATAAAGGATTAGGAGAAATGAATGCTGATCAGCTTTGGGAGACAACACTTGATCCCGAGGCGAGGACATTGTTACGAGTAAAGGTTGATAGAGATAGAAGTACAGAGGCTGATGACTTGTTTACGTGTTTAATGGGAGAAATAGTAGAACCAAGAAAAAACTTTATTCAAGAGCATGCGTTAAGTGTTAAAAATCTTGATTTTTAAACCTCTCTCTTATCTCTATTAACTAGATAAAGTCCGAGAATTATGACTACTACCCCAATTACATCACTAAAGGTAAGTGTTTCACCCAAAAGAAAGTACGAGATACCAATTCCAAAAAATGGGACTAAAAAGTGGAAAGAAGCATATTTCACAGCCCCTATTTCTTTTTGTAAATAAAACCAAATTACAGGACCTATTATGCCTGGAAAAGCTGCTATATATAAAAAAGTAAATAGAAATGTAATGCTAAATGAAACATCCCAGGCTTCAAAAAAATAGCTTAAAGGAAGTAGAAAAATACTACCCGCTAGCATTTGAAGTCCAACTATAATGAGTATATTATTCTTATTAATATTTATTTTTGTGATTATCAGCGTTGAAAAAGTGGTTGCAAGCAATCCCAAAAGGCAGAGAATAATCCCTAAAATCTCAGACTCCTTTTCAACTCTTTGTAGCATTATCAAAAGAACTCCAAACAGGCCAACAACCAACCCAGATAATCCCAACAAACTCATTTTTGATTTGAAAAGAAGCCATGAAAAAAAAGCAACAGTAAGAGGTAGTATGCTTGCAATTATTACAGAGATATTGGAGTCTATCTTTGTTAAAGCTAAAAAAATGAGGCCAAGGTATAGGCCATTTTGGATTAAACCAAAAATTGCTATCCATAATAAATCTTTGTGATCAAATCGAAAATTTTGACCAAGGTATTTTCCTAACGCGATGGAGAACAAACCAGCCAATGAAAATCTAAGAAAAAGGAAAAAAAGTGGAGGGCAGAACTGTACTGCAATTTTAGCGGAGGGGAAGGCGCTAGCCCAAATAAGAGCGAAGCCTACCCCTAGTAAAATATGTTTAAACTCCATCTAAACTTTATTTAGACAGATAGTATTTTAAGAGTTTATTACGTCTTTCAGAGCTTTTGCTATTGTTACTTTAACTACTCTATCAGCTGGTTTTTTCATTTGCTCACCTGTAGCAGGATTCCTAACCATTCTCTCAGGCCTAGCCCTACAGAAAAACTTTCCAACGTTCGGAACGGTTACGGCGCCCCCCCCGGCTACTTCTTTGGTAATAATACCTGATAATGCGTCTAACATTCTATTTGAAGAGGCCTTATCGGAACCTGTTGCGTCTGCTAACGCCGATACAAGCTGTGCCTTTGTCATCGGTTTTTGTGTCATGTTGTACCCTTAAAGTTATAGTTTTCTAAAAGAATCAAACCACTTTTTTCGCTAAAAATCAAACAATATAAAAAAAAACCCACTCATGCATAATGAGTGGGTTTGGGAGGAGAAAAATTAATCCAGAAATTACTTAGAGAAATCTGGATAAGCTTCGATACCTAGCTCAGTTTTATCTAACCCATCAATCTCACTTTCCTCGCTTACTCTAGCGCCCATAAGGGAATCTAAAATTAGCCATGCTATGTAAGAAACTACGAAAGTGAACAAGCAAATGGATACTGTGCCAAGCAACTGCGTGGCAAATGAAGCGCCTGAATTAGAAAGCACTACAGCTAGAGTTCCCCAAATTCCAGCAATGCCATGTACTGAGATCGCACCTACAACATCATCGATTTTTAGCTTGTCGAGTAGAGGTACAGAAAATACAATTACAATTCCTCCAATGGCGCCAATAATGGTCGCTAAACCTAGCGATGGCATAAGTGGCTCAGCTGTTATCGATACTAGACCGGCAAGAGCGCCATTCAATACCATAGTTAAGTCAGCTTTACCGTACATAATTTGGGTTAATATCAAGGCTGCAACAGCGCCACCAGCGGCCGCTGTATTGGTGTTTGCGAAGATTCTTGAAACATCTGCAACGTCTCCGATGGTACCCATGGCAAGCTGCGACCCACCGTTGAAACCAAACCATCCCAACCAGAGAATGAACATTCCCAAGGTTGCAAGTGGTAGGTTTGAACCAGGCATGGGTATAACAGACCCATCATTCTTGTATCTTCCATGCCTCGCTCCAATAACCAACGCCCCCGCTAATGCAGCCGCGGCTCCAGTTGCGTGTACAACAGTCGATCCGGCAAAGTCCGAAAAACCAGCTTTGTATAGCCACCCTTCACCCCATTGCCACGAGGCGCTGATAGGATAGAATATCCCCGTTAGGACAACAGTAAAAATTAAAAATGGCCATAATTTTACGCGTTCAGCCACTGTACCAGACACAATAGAGGCAGTAGCTGCGCAAAACATTAATTGGAAGAAAAAGTCAGATCCAACCGAGGCATACGTTAAATCAACGCCATCAGCGCCCACTCCAGCGGGCTCTAGGCCGGTCAACGAGAAACCGCCCATCCAGCCATCGATAATCCAACGGTCTCCAGGATACATTAAGTTAAATCCTACAATGAAATATGCGATCGAAGCCAGCGAGAACAGAGCAACATTTTTTATTAATTGCGTTGACGCATTTTTCGATCTTACCAATCCAGTCTCTAGCATTGCAAAACCAGCGGCCATCCACATAACTAAGAAACCGCCAATCAGGAATAGCAAGGTATTAAATATAAAGTAGCCGGACTCAGTATAGTCTTGGGCGTGTCCGTCAGCGAACGCTGTTGTCGAAGACAGACCTAGCATCATAGTGCTTAAAAATAATAATTTAGACATTATTTTCTCTTTCCTTTTAAACATAGGGTTAAATTGCATCATCATTTTTTTCATCGGTCCTTATACGCAGGGCAGACTCAACGGGTGTAACGAATATTTTACCATCACCGATCTTTCCCGTTTTAGCGACATCGCTGATAGTTTCGACAGTTTTGGAAGCATCGTTGTCAGCTACCACTATTTCTAATTTTAGTTTTGGGACAAAGCTAACGGTATATTCCGCACCTCTGTAAACCTCAGAATGACCATCTTGTCTCCCGTAACCTTTTACTTCTGAAACCATCAGTCCTTGGATGCCTATATCTTTCAGAGCATCACGAACCTCTTCCAGTTTGAAAGGTTTAATAACTGCTATTACAAGTTTCATAAAGTCTCCTTTCACAAATAAAACTTCATGGAGCAAGACTTAGATAAAGGATGCATAAATAGAAACGGCAATTTTTGAAATTTCGGAATATTTTTTAAAAACATCAAAATATTGATTAAAGAATAGGCAAAAAAGTATAATTGTTTAAAAAATAGGCAAAAAATGTACCTCTTTAGTTTGTCAATGATGGGTTTACAAAGATTTTTTCACGGGGTAATTGTTCTTATACGAACCTTTAATTAAGCTATGCACACAATGTTAAGAAAAACGTTAAAATACTTCCTTTGGTTATCTCTAAATCTGGCTGTAATCGTTTCTCTAATCCTTTTTATAGCTGTCGTAAACTACGTAAACAAACTACCACCAATTGCTGAACTTTTGGACGATAGAAAAAGAGGCTCTGTAACACTCCTTGATAGAAAAAATAACGTATTTGCTTGGCGTGGAAATCAATTTGGTGGCATTTTAAAGTCCAAAGGTTTAAATCGAGTCCTCCATGACGCAATAATATCAGTAGAGGACAGAACATTTTATTCTCACTATGGAGTCTCAATAAGAGGCATAGTGGGCGCGATTAGAATAAATTTGAGGGAGGGGCGAGGGCCTTTTTCTGGTCATGGGGGTTCAACAATTACTCAACAGGTAGCAAAGATACTTTGCCTGTTACAAGGTGATACCAATAGTCAAAAGCATTGCAGGAGATCGACTATTTCCAGGAAACTACTCGAGATCCCTTTTGCGCTAGCTTTAGAGTACGCATATTCTAAAGAGGACATTCTATCTATTTATGTAAATAGAGTATATTTAGGTTCCGGCGCATACGGATTTGAGGCGGCATCAGAACGATATTTTAATAAAAATACATCTGAGCTCTCATTAGGTGAGGCCGCACTATTAGCTGGCCTTTTGAAAGCCCCAACAAGGTACTCGCCGATAAATAACGAAGAGCTTTCGCATGCTAGAGCTCTAACAGTATTAAAAATAATGAGGGATCAAAAATCGATTTCGATTGAAGATTTTGATCAGGCTGCAAAAAACCTTCCAATAATTCAAGAAAATAATATTAACGTGATAGGTTCTTATTATGCTGATTGGATAATGCAGGATGCTCCTCAAGAAATTACAAAACAAAGCAAGGAAGACATCATCATAAAAACATACTTTGATCCCAAAATTCAAAAAACGGTTGATGACACAATACTTACCTTTCTAAAAACGGAGATAATGTCAAAATCTACAGCACAAATTGCTGTTGTAGTTATGTCTGCAGATGGACGCGTTAGAGCAATGAGCGGTGGTAGACCTTCAGAAAAATTACCAGGACAATTCAATAGAGCCTATCAGGCAAAACGCCAACCGGGATCAGCTTTCAAGCCTTTCGTCTACGGAGCTGCACTAGAACTTGGTATCTCGCCTAACACTGTGGTTATGGATGAGCCTACAACGATTATGTTTGGTAAAAACAACTACAAGGAATATTCCCCAAAGAATTATGATAATAAGTATCTCGGTCCAGTCACTATTGAAGAAGCCTTTTCAAGATCCTTAAACACTGTAGCGGTAAAAGTAGGGAATAAAATTGGCATAAATAGAGTAAAAACTTTAGCTAAGGAGCTAGGCATAGAAGCAGAAATACCTAATGAACCATCTGTAGCTTTGGGATCTTCAGAGGTAAACCTAATAGAGCTTACTGCTGCATATGCAGGAATTTTAAATAATGGTAAAAAAACTAATCCGAAGGGATGGAGAGACTTAACTATAAAGGAAACTGATGAAGTAATCATAACTGAGGGGTCTGAGCAAGGGTTTCGAGTTTTTTCTAAGCTAGCCGCCCAATCACTCAAATATCTTATGTTTTCAAGCGTTGAAAATGGAACTGGTAAAAATGCAGCCGTTTCAGAGTGGCAAATAGCTGGGAAGACTGGTACGAGCCAATCTTTCAGAGATGCGTGGTTTATTGGCTTTTCAAGCAATTACGTCATTGGCGTATGGATGGGTAATGATGACAATCGACCATTGAAGAATGTAAATGGGGGCGGGCTTCCAGCAAAGATATTTTCCAGGATAATGGAAAAAATAAGCCTTGAAATAGTGCCAAGAAAAGAAATAGCTATGATCTCGCCTGATCAGTTCGATACCTTAAGTAGCTATGATGATGCAGCAACAAAATTTTATATTCAGTCTCAAGATAAAAAGATAAGAGAACAAACAAACTCTTCCCTCATTGGTGGATTGATCAGAGCTCTTCTGTGGGGTGACTAAGATTTATTTGTAGGAAATACCCAATATTAAATCATCTAGAGACCCATTAAATTTCTTTAATTTTGATCTGAACTCCTGCCTTTCGGTGGAAAGCATAGAAATTCCTTCTACTCTCAAGTCAACTAACTTTAAAGCACCGCTTCCATCTGATATTTGCCATACAACCTTTAATGGGGGGTTGCCTGGCACAACAACTTCTGTCGATACAAGTACGCCAGCTTTTGTCAGCGTATCGCGACTCTTCACTATCTCTAGTGTAGTACCCTTAAATTCTGAAAATTGTCTTCCATATTTATTTGAAACATACCCTTTAAACGCATCAATAAATCGTTTTCTTTGATCAGAGTTAGCCTCACGCCAGCTTTTTCCCAAAACTGCTCTAGCGATGATAGGAATATCAACATATTTTTCAAATAAGTTTTTAAGCTTTGTTTCCTGTTCATCAGTGGAAAGTTCTTTCATTGATATGACAACTAAGTCACCATACAGATCTTCAACTAATTGCTGAGAACTAACTATTCTGTCCGCATATGATGTTTGGAGACTTAGTACGCTCAATATAATTAGAAAATATAAGAAAAATATTTTCATCGAAATGTTCATAAGTGTAACTTGTACCTCATTAGATTTTATTTTCTTTCTTTAACACTTACGGGAACCTTAAGGTATGAAACACCATTACGTTCCGGTGGAGGCATTTCTCCCGCGCGCATATTAACTTGTATGGATGGCACTATAAGTTTGGGCGCTCCAAGACGCGAGTCTTTCTCTTCTCTGATTTTTACAAACTCATCCTCATTTATACCATCTTTCACGTGAGGATTTAACTTTCTCTGTTTTCCTACTGTAGATTTCCATTGATACCTCTTTCGCTCGCCAGTCAAATAATCATGACACATCCAAAGATTTGTATGTTCAGGATAGTTTAAAATTCGTCTTATTGACTTATATAGATCACGTGCATTCCCTCCAGGAAAATCACATCTCGCAGTACCGAAATCATGCATAAAAAGTGTATCACCCACAAAAATATTATTCTCAATTTTATAAGATCCACATGCTGGAGTGTGGCCTGGAGTAAAAATATATTCACACTCTAAATTTCCAATAGTAAACTGTTCCCCATCTTCAAATAAGTGATCAAACTGGGAGCCATCTTTTTTAAAGCCTCTCTCAGTATTGTAAATAACACCAAAAGTATGCTGTACCTTAGTTATATTTTTTCCTATGGCGATGGGAGCATCGAACCTTTCCTTAAAGTATGGGGCAGCAGATAAGTGGTCAGCGTGTACATGCGTCTCAAGGATCCACACTGGCTTTAATCTTTTGGCGCGAAGATATTCAATTACGGTTTCAGCGTGTTCTGTGTCCAAACTACCATCCGCATGATCATAGTCTAAACAACTATCGATTATTGCGGCACATTTAGTTTCTTTATCACTTACAACATAGCAAATGGTATTTGTGGATTGATGGAAAAAGGATTTAATCTCAGCGTATGTATCTTTCATAAAATACCTTTTAGTTTATAAAGGTTAAGAATTTATATATATAATAAGAGACAAGTATACCCAAACATTTGATTTTTTGAAAGGATTGAAAAATGGACATTAATTCAACACTTATCGACAAAGGTATAGTATTACCGGACGCTCCGCCACCAGCAGCCAACTACATACCTTTTGTAAAAATCGATAAACTAGTTTTTATATCTGGGCAGGTGTCGCAAAATAAGGATGGTTTTATTAAAGGAGTGTTGGGAAAAGACCTCGATGTTGAACAGGGATATAATGCAGCTAGACAATGCGGTATTTCGTTATTGGCACAATTGAAAAATGCAGTAAATGGAGACTTAAATAAAGTGACTAAAGTTGTAAAGCTTGGTGGTTTTGTAAATAGCGCATTAGATTTTACGGAGCAACCTAGTGTCATTAATGGTGCCTCTGACCTTTTTGTCGAATTGTTTGGTGAAAAAGGAAGACATGCTCGAACAGCAGTTGGCGCGAATTTACCACTAGGAGTAGCTGTGGAAATTGATGGAATATTTGAAGTAGAATCCTAGCTGTGGAGAAAGAACACAGATTCCTTATTGAAAGACCCTTTGCACATCGAGGATATCACTCAAGTTCTTTAATTAACTCAAAAAATATTCCAGAGAACTCTCTGGGGGCTTTTAGACTAGCAATAGAGAATAACTTCTCAATTGAAATGGATATACATCTAACTAAGGATTTAGAGATCATAGTGTTCCATGACTTTTTTCTTGGCCGGCTAACAACAAAAAGAGGATTTGTCTTTAGTAAAAACTTAAATTTCATCAAACAAGCGACGCTATGCAATAATGAATCTGTGCCTACGATAGAAGATGTTCTTAATTTAATTGATGGACGTGTTCCTATTCTTCTAGAAATTAAGTTCACTAACCACCTAAAAAAAAATTTGGAGGTTTTCACCACGGTTTTAGAAAAAAAGCTAGAAGGTTACAATGGCGACGTGGCCTTGATGTCGTTCAGCTTTGACGTAGTGAAGTATATTAGGAAAAGTAATTTGTTTGAAAGGTTTCCAATAGGTCTGACTACAAGTTTTCCAGCAATTGAGAGTTTGGGTAACAAGAATAAAAATAACAAAATAGAAAATGAAATAATTTCAAATAAACTACAGTTTATTTCTCAAGATTGGGAGGGGATCAATAATAGCAGAATTAAACGGTTAAAAAAATTAGGTATTGCAATTTTATCTTGGACAATTACTTCAAAAGAGATCGAAAAAAGTTTAGAGGGCCTAGTAGACAATATAACATTTGAAGGTTATGAGCCTGATTAAAGTTAGCAGCGATATTAAAAGAGAAGATAGTGGAAACTGTAATTTGCACAACTATAAAATCTATACCTAGAGATCAGTGGGAAGCATGCCGGTCCAGCAAAGCAAATGGTGATCCTTTCCTATCCTACGATTTTTTTTTTCTTTTAGAAACTAGTTATTCTGTAGGACCAAACACTGGTTGGATCCCTTTCTACATCACTTTCAAAGAGAAAAATATTGTAGTTGGAGTCATAGTAAGTTTTTTGAAAAATCACTCTCAGGGAGAGTATGTGTTTGATCATAGCTGGGCTGATGCCTACCAGAGATCAGGAGGAAATTACTACCCCAAACTACAAGTAGCGGTGCCATTTACGCCTGTTTCAGGGGAAAGAATATTAGTAAAAAAAGAATACGAATATAAAGTTGGTGAAATGATTTCATCAGCAAAGAGACTGGTTAAAGAAAATAATTTGTCCTCATTACACATAACTTTCTGTAATGATAGATTTGTTAGTGTTGCCAAAAAAAACAGTTTACTTGTTAGAGAAGGTATCCAATATCACTGGTTTAATAGAGACTATAAATCTTTCGACGATTTCTTGGAGTCTTTAACACACCGCAAAAGAAAAAATATAATTAAGGAGAGAAAGCAGGCGAGAAATTTTGGAGGAAAGATTAAATCTTTAACAGGAAGCCAACTAACAAACATTGAATTGGAGTCATTTTGGAAGTTTTATCAAAATACTGGGCAGAGAAAATGGGGAGTTCCTTACCTCACAAAGGATTTTTTTATGAGTTTAAATAAAAATTTAAAAGACAGCATTCTACTTATTCTAGCTGAAAAAAATGGTCAGTATGTCGCTGGCGCTTTAAATTTCATAGGATCTGATTGCTTGTATGGAAGGTATTGGGGATGTAATGAGTTTTTCCCCGCAATGCACTTCGAACTATGCTATTACAGGGCAATCGATTTTGCAATTGAGCGAGGCTTGAAACGCGTAGAGGCTGGCGCGCAAGGTGATCATAAAATTGCTAGAGGGTACGAAGCATGTATCACATATTCAAGTCATTGGTTTCCCAACGAAGGTTTTATGAGAGCAGTAGATGATTTTTTAAAAGAAGAAAAAAGAATTGTTAACCATAACAGTAAACAAATAGATTTTATCAGTCCGTTTAAAAAAGGAGAAAAAATTAATGGCAAAAAAATTTAGTAATAAGGAAATTGAAGAAAAATTTGAACACCTGCTTTTGAAGGGATGGAGCTTATCTGAAGACAAAATATATATCCAAAAAACCTTTGTTTTTAAAAACTTTAAGGAGGCATTTTCTTGGATGTGTCGAGTTGCGTTTATTGCGGAGGATATTAACCACCATCCAAACTGGAGTAATGTCTTTAAGACAGTTGACATATCACTTTCAACACACGATGCAGGAGGGTTAACAGAGCTAGATCTGAAATTTGCAAATGCGGTAGAGATGGAAACTTAGGCTAAGTCGTTCAAAACACTTTGGGCTGAGGTCATGTCACAAACTCCCCGTTCTTTTTCAAAGTAAAGCCTGTCTATTTTGTTGTTTTTTATCACAGCTGTGAATCGCTGAAGTCTTCTTAATAAACCTGTACCTTTTACCGTAAATTCCATATCTAATGTTTCAGCAAGAATAGATAGAGGATCGGTGATGATTTTAATTCCCGCTTTAGTTGCGCCGGTTGACTCACCCCAAACCTTTGCAACGTACACATCATTCACCAAAACACAAAAAATTTCGTCAATACCCAAGTCTTCAAATTCCTTAGCACTTTTAATGAAAGAAGGAAGATGCAACATAGAACAGGTGGGTGAAAAAGCACCAGGCATCCCGATGAGAATTATTTTTTTGTTGTCGAAAAGCTCCCTAGATCCAGCTTTTTGTACTTCAAAATTATCATCCATCCAGTTAAATATAACTTCCGGAAAATCGTCACCTACAGAGTATTTCATAAACAACCTTTATTGAATGTCTTCGTATTTAATATATCTTTGTGTGTAATACTACGTTAATTGATTTTTTTGAAGAACTTTCTTACAAATTTAGGATGACAGAAAAAATTGTAATTATAGGCGGAGGCCAGGCCGCTGTATCTTGCGCAAGCCAATTACGTTCAACAGGTTTTGATGGCAAAATTTCTATAATATGTGAAGAGAATTCATACCCGTATCAAAGACCACCATTATCAAAAAAGTTTCTTACTGGTGATATCCTGGCAGAACGATTACTGCTGAAAAAATTGGATTACTATAAAACTAATAATATTCAGGTTCTTCTTGCAAATAGGGCCGTTAAAATAGACAGAGATAACAAAAAAATTTATCTCCAGAATGGAGAAAAAATTGACTACACAAAATTAGTTATAGCCACTGGGAGTAGAGCTAAAAAAGATCCCCTTGATGAAGGAGATAATTATTCTAACGTTTTCTATTTACGTAATTTGTATGACGCAAAAAATTTAAAGAACGCGCTTCATCTTGGAAAAAGAATTTTGATAATTGGGGGTGGCTATTTGGGTCTGGAGGTTGCATCGGTTTGTTCTTCATATGGAATGAATACAATCGTCGTTGAGGGAGCTGATAGGATACTTAAAAGAGTGGCTGGTGAGCCGACAGCGGCATATTTGAGACAGATCTTTTCAATCAAGGGAGTTGAGATTATAGAAAATGATTTTGTCAAAAAAATAAATGACGTCGAAAGTAATGTTACAAGTGTTGAACTAGCTTCAGGAAAAATAATTTACATAGACAGTTTACTAATTGCCTCTGGCGGATACGCAGAAGTTAATCTTGCAGAAGATGCAAACTTACATATTAAAAATGGTATAAAAGTAAATGAAAGACTGGAGACAAATGACCCCTCAATATATGCAGCAGGAGACTGCGCATCTTTTTATTATAATGGGAATTTTTTGCGGCTAGAATCAGTTGGAAATGCTATCGATCAAGGTAAAACAGTAGCATTAAACATTGCTGGGGAAACAACCGCCTTCAATGTAAAGCCATGGTTTTGGACGGAGCAGTTTGATCAAAAGTTACAAATAGCAGGTCTATGCAACGGATATACTGATATTATAGAGCGAAAATTAAGAGATAAAGTATCATTCTGGTATTATAAAAACAAAATTTTGATAGCAGTTGACGCATTTAATGACCCTCATAGCTACATGATAGGTAAACGTTTGATAGAAGAAAAAAAATCTCCAGAGAAAGAAATTCTAAGTGACATCAACTTTGAAGTTAAGGATGCTCTAAATCTCAAATGAGAATTCTCAGCGGAAAACTAAAAGGCTCAAAAATCCAAACAAATAACGAGAAATTCGAGGGCTCTGGGAGCTTCGTTACTCGACCGACGTCTGATAGGGTAAAAGAAACGTTATTTAACATTATTCAACATGGTTTCAATGTTGATTTTTCAAAGATTTCGTTTCTTGATTGTTTTTCTGGCTCTGGGGCTGTTGGCCTTGAGGCTATATCAAGAGGATGCTCGATAGTTTCTTTTTTAGAAAAAAATAGTACCGCCTGTGAATGTATAACAAAAAATCTTACTAATTTTAAGCTATATGAGAATGACCAAGCAAATACCTTCCGCATTCTTAACTATGATTTTTTTGATAGCAAATTATTGCCTAAATACAAATTTGATGTTGTTTTTTTAGATCCTCCATATGATCTGATGAAAGCTGGTAAAGTTTTTATGAGGTTGAAAGAGTTAAGAGTGACAAAGATAAATTCGTTAATTATATATGAAAGTAATAGAGAATTGGCGAAAACTGATGGGTTTGAAATCCTGAGAAGTAGAAAAATTGGAAGGACACATTTGAACTTCTTGAAAGTCTTTGACTAGTTTATCTGGTTGTTTATTTAAAGAAATAAAGAAAAATGGAAAATTTTGGATTTAAAAAGGTAAATAAAGAAGAAAAGCCTAAGTTAGTAAATAAGGTATTTGATAGTGTTGCTTTTAGGTACGATCTAATGAACGATCTAATGAGTGCGGGGCTGCATAGATTATGGAAAGATAGTTTTATCGATTGGCTTGCGCCCAGGAAGAACACACATCTTCTTGATGTAGCAGGTGGAACTGGAGATATTGCTTTTCGTTTTTTTAAAAGAACTAAAGGCCAAGCAGCGGTGACAATTTTAGATAGAAACGAAAATATGCTCAAAGAGGGGAAGAGAAGAGCTATAGTTGGAAAAATAGAAGCGGACTTAGGCTGGGTTTGTGGAGATGCCATGAAATTACCTTTTGAGAATGAGGTTTTTGATTATTACACAATCTCCTTTGGAATAAGAAATGTTTTAGATTTAAAAAGATGTTTATCGGAGGCCTTTAGAGTTTTAAAGCCTGGGGGAAGAATAATGATTCTCGAATTTAGTAAAGTTGAAAACAAAACCTTAAATAAGATCTACGATGCTTTTTCTTTCAATGTAGTTCCTAGGATTGGAAAGCTTATCGCTAATGATGCAGAAAGCTATCAGTACTTGGTTGAGAGTATAAGGAAATTTCCTTCGCAAGAAAAGCTCGCAGGTCTAGTTTCTGAAAGCGGCTTTAAACAGGTTAAATACAGAAATTTAACACAAGGAGTAGTTGCCATGCACAGTGGTTGGAAAATCTGATGAAGTGGTTTCATAATCCCTTTAGATTAATTAGGGTGGTTGGCACTTTTTTTAGAACCGGTGCTGTTGAACAGGTCTTTAAAATTACAAAAGCCTCAAAGCAATTGAAATTCTTGATCTTATTCATGGGATTACCTTTTCTCGTATTTGGTATTAAAGGGCCCTACAAGAAATCTCCGATTGTAAGAGCTCTTATCGCGTTGGGACCAGCGTACATAAAGTTTGGGCAATTGTTATCAACAAGACCTGACATCGTAGGAGCTGACTTAGCTAATGAACTGAAGGTTTTACAAGACTCTTTAGACCCTTTCCCAACAGCAGAAGCAAAGAAAATCGTTAACGAGGAACTGGGAAGCCCTGTTGAAAGCATATTTTCTTCATTTTCAGACTCAATTGCTGCTGCATCAATTGCTCAGGTGCATAAGGCAACAGTCAAGGAAACAAACGAATTGGTAGCGGTGAAGATATTAAGACCAAAGGTAGAAAAAGTGTTTCTCAAAGATTTAGCCGCTTTGCTATTTCTAGCGAAATTCATAGAATTTATTATACCAAGCTTCAGAAGACTTAAGCCTACAGAAGTTATTAATCATTTTGAAAGACTGGTGCGCGAAGAATTAGATTTAAGAATGGAAATATCAGCTGCTGCTGAGTTTGCAGAAAATACAAAAAGTGATAGGAATTTTTATGTTCCTAAAGTCATGTGGTCTCTTTCTGGTAAGAGAGTTATAACAACTGAGTGGGTTGATGGAATTTCGGTTGGAGATATTGAAAGAATAAAAAAGAGCGGAGTAGATATTGAAAACTTTGCAAAAAGAATCATTAAAACTTTTCTGACGCAAGCTCTAAGAGATGGTTTTTTTCATGGAGATATGCACCAAGGTAACCTTAAATGCAGGAGTGATGGTACGCTAATAGTGATGGATTTTGGTATAATGGGAAGAATAGATGAATATACTAGAAAGACCTACGCTGAAATCCTTATTGGGTTCTTGAGACGCGATTATTTGAGAGTTGCAGAAGTGCATTTTGAGGCTGGATATGTTCCAGAAAATCAGAATGTGCAAGAGTTTTCTCAAGCCCTTAGATCAGTCGGTGAACCAATATTTGGCATGGAGGCCTCGGACATTTCTATGGCTAAGTTACTATCAAGATTATTTGAAGTGACTGAGCAATTCGGAATGGAAACTAGAACAGAGTTGTTGCTACTGCAGCGCACAATGGTTGTAGTTGAGGGCGTTTCCAGAAGTTTGGATCCAAATATAAATATGTGGGAAACAGCTAGACCTGTTGTTGAAAAATATATAGCTGCTACTTTGGGACCAAAAGCTATTTTGAG
>CAZOIZ010000015.1:0-16127 GCA_964580005.1 uncultured Rhodobacterales bacterium | reverse complement strand
GTATCGCCACGACATAAGACAATGCCCAAATGAACCATAGCAATTCAAAAAATCTGAAAATATAATATAGATCAAATGAAAGAACTAAAAACAAAACTTGGGCAAATTTAAAAACAAAGGTTACTAAAAATAAGCATAATACATTTTTTCCTAATTCCTCTAAACTCACCTTTTGATTTGAAAAGTTACTGAAAAATAGAATAGATCCTATTACTGCAATAATAAAAATTAGCTCAAAGGCGAACATGCTTAAAGGATTGAAGATGAAGGACAAAGAATTATTTTCAAGTAGCTTTGAGGCATTCTCAGATGATCTAAAGATAAATTTGTCTAAGCAAGAATTCAACAAAGATGTAGTAGCTGCAATAAAAAAAGCTCCTTCGATTAAAGTATAAAAATTTAATTTTAATGGGCTTAATGTTTCTGGAAGATTAGCTGGCTTTTTTAGGCTTACTAGTAATATCTGCTTTAAGTCCATTAGTTTTCAGTTTCCTTAGTTAAAATTTAAGAGGATAACAGGTATAAGATAAAAACTGGTAATGACTAAAGTGAAAAGATTTCTGTTCTTAAAATTTGATGCAAAACTCAATATTCTCGAGAAAATATATACCACAAACAATTCAGATAAAATAACTAAAGCAAGCTCAATAGACCCACTAGTGAAAACTTTTATAACACTAGCAAATAAAATTATTATAGTCGATAAGGATAGAGACCAAAACAGAGCTAATCTTGTTTGAAAACTCGAAGTCTCAGCTCCAAAGGTTTTTAATACTAAATGAAGAATGAAGCTAAGGACATACATGAATAAAGGAAGAAAAAAAAGATAAGAAACTACCACTGCCGTTATAACAGACAAATAAGGCGCATCCTGAACTCTACTAGTGACCTGGATCAGTTGTGACAACAGCAAGATAAAACAAGTAAAATAAATGAGTGGGAGTAATTGACTCTCTTTTTTTCTTAATCCAATTTGTTCTTCAATAGAGGTGTCCAAGTCACTAAATGCTAAAAAAATAGAAATAAAAAAACTCCGATTGATTTTCGTTAGCTTGTTCATTGAAAATAACTTGAGACCCAGTTTTCAATATAGTTATTCAACGCCACTTGAATATCTTCACTCTCAATCTCATCTAATGCTTCTGAGATGAAGGCAATTACCAACATCTCCTTAGCTTTACTTTTGTGGACACCTCTACTGAGAAGATAAAATAAACTCTCTCTGTCAAGGGAACTCGATGTAGATCCATGTGAGCAAATAACGTCATCAGCATAAATCTCTAGTTCTGGTTTGCAAAAAAACTTTGAGTTTTCGTTTAGCAAAAGAGATCTACTTGATTGATAACCATCGGTCTTTTGAGCCTCAGGTGCGACGTAGATTTTACCTCGAACTACTGAGGTGCAGTCGTTTTCAAGCACTGACTTAAAAACTTGCCTGCTTTTACATTCAAAAGCGTTATGGTTTATCAATACATTTTCGTCGCTAAAATGATTTTTTTTATTTAATAGGCTGACATTTGCGATTGAAGTATTTATGCCTTTACCATTTAAATGCAACTCAATTTCTGTTCTTGTAGCCTTTGTGTTCAACTTCAACCCAAAATGATTGAAAGATGAATTCTCGGCCATATCACAGAACTTATGACAGATTTTTGGAAAAATATTATTTTCTCCGGTAAAGTCTAAGTAGTTTAATTTAGCATTTTTCTCTAAATAAATTTCCGTTACTGTATTAAAAACAGAAAGATTGTTTCCCGTTTCTATTATGGTAACCTCAACATTCTCTTTTATAACGATTAGGTTTCTTTGAAAACAATTGCTAGCAGATGTATTAGTTTCATTATGGATTACAAGTGGGTTTTTTAAACAATCTGAAAAACTGAGCGCAAACCCAACTTTTGGATCCAGAGTATTGTCTCTCGCTAAAGGTCGAGGAATACGTTTTTGGGATTTTTCTTCAAGCTTACCAAAAAAATTTTTTGCAAAAGATTGTTCATCAGCAATTACATCCAAAATGCTTGAAATTTGATCGATTTTCTTTCTCGTAAATTCCAGACTGTCGCCATGAATGGTCAGGTCAGGTTCATATAAACACGTTCCTTTTTGTTTGTTAAGATCTAGTTCAGAGCTATCATGAACAAAACCGGATACTATATCTAAGTTACTCTTTCTCCAATATTCCGATCTGCGGCTAACTTTCTCAATTTTTGAACTATTACTCCTAAATTCTTGTTGTAAAGAATTATACCAACCACTTATATTTACATGATTCAATGTTTTTCCTTACCTAATTGCAAGAAGTCTTTATAACCTGTTTCTTCAACATGAATAGCAAGATTTTTATCACCAGTTTCTACTATTCTCCCATCAACCAAAATATGAACAAAATCTGGAACTATATAATTTAAAAGTCGTTGGTAGTGGGTAATAACTAGGAATGAACGCGAAGATGATGAAAAGTTATTCACTCCCTTCGAGACTAATTTCATAGCATCGACATCCAAGCCACTATCTGTTTCATCTAAGATTACAAATTTAGGTTCGAGTAAACACATTTGTAATATTTCATTACGTTTTTTTTCTCCGCCCGAAGCACCTACATTAACTGGACGTTTCATCATTTCGTCACTAATTTCTAAATCTTTTGCTATGGCACGTACAAGCTTTAAAAAGTCTGCTGCATTAAGCTCTTCTTGGCCTCTTGTTTTTCGTTGTGAATTTAAAGCGGTCCTAAGAAAGTTCATATTACCAACTCCAGGAATCTCAATCGGATATTGAAATGCCATAAAAATTCCGAGTGCAGCTCTTTCCTCTACCTCAGCTTCTAATAAGCTACTTCCTTCAAAGGTAACATTACCACTGTCAATCGTGTATCCATCTTTCCCGGCAAGAACACTCGAAAGTGTAGATTTTCCTGACCCATTTGGACCCATAATAGCGTGAATCTCACCAGGTTTAATTGAAAGAGATAAACCCTTTATGATTTGTTTTTCTTCTTCTTCCAAAGAAACTTTTAGATCATCAATTTTTAGCATGTTAACCAACAGAGCCTTCCAAGGAAATTGCTACTAATTTTTGTGCTTCCATAGCAAATTCCATAGGAAGCGATTGTAGCACCTCCTTACAAAATCCGTTAACAATTAAGGCTACGGCATCTTCTTCTCCAATACCCCTTTGCATACAATAAAAAAGTTGATCTTCATCTACCTTTGATGTGGTAGCTTCATGCTCTGCTCTTGCACTACTATTATTTACCTCAATGTAGGGCACGGTATGTGCGCCACACTTGTTACCAATAAGTAGGCTGTCACATTGGGTAAAGTTTCTAGAATTTTTTGATCTACTTCCAATTTGCACTAAGCCTCTGTAGGTATTTTGTGCTTTTCCAGCACTAATTCCCTTGGAGACAATTCTGCTGTTTGTGTTTTTACCAAGATGTATCATCTTAGTGCCTGTATCTGCTTGTTGCATATTATTTGTAATAGCTATTGAATAAAATTCTCCAGACGAATTATCCCCTTTGAGGACGCATGATGGATATTTCCAGGTTATAGCAGAACCAGTCTCAACCTGTGTCCACATGACTTTAGAATTTTTTCCTCGGCAATCTGCTCGTTTAGTAACAAAGTTATAGATGCCTCCAACTCCATTTTCGTCTCCTGGAAACCAGTTTTGTACAGTTGAGTATTTTATTTCAGCATCATCAAGGATTACCAATTCTACAACGGCCGCATGCAACTGGCTCTCATCTCTTTGAGGCGCGGTACATCCCTCTAAATAACTTACATAAGAGTTTTTGTCTGCAATAATTAGTGTTCGTTCGAATTGTCCTGTATTTTCAGCATTAATTCTGAAATAAGTTGATAGCTCCATGGGACATCTTACTCCTTCTGGAATATAAACAAAAGATCCATCGGAAAAAACAGCAGCATTAAGACAAGCAAAGAAGTTATCTGAAATTGGAACAACCGATCCCAAATATTTTTTTACTAGGTCGGGATATTCCTTTATAGCTTCCGATATTGAACAAAATATAACTCCAGCGGATTTCAGCTCTTCCTTGAAGGTCGTTCCAACCGATACACTATCAAAAACCGCATCAACGGCAACCTTGCGGTCTGTTGACTCAGTCTCATCATTTTCTTCGATTACTCCGGCAAGGATCTTTTGCTCAGTTAACGGAATTCCTAGCTTGGAGTACGTTTCTAAAAGTTTAGGGTCCACTTCTTCCAAACTTTTTGGTTTTTCCTTCATGTTCGCAGGTCGTGCGTAATAATACTGATCTTGAAAATCGATCTCAGGGATTTTTAATAGTGCCCAATCAGGTTGTTTTAGCTTCTTCCATCTGTTATATGCCTTAAGTCGCCAATCAAGCATCCACTTAGGTTCACTGTTCTTTTTTGATATGAGCCTAACGATATCTTCATTTAGACCCAAAGGAGCATACTCGGTTTCAATATCTGTAGAAAATCCGTATTTATATGTTCCTCCTACCGATTTAACGGCAGAAATGGTTTCTTTGTCAATAATCTCTCTAACTTCATAATTGTCTGTCATATTTCTAATTTCCGTGTCGCTAGATGTCTTGAATATAATTGTTTCCATGAGAAAATAAAGGCTTCAATATCACTTTTTTTTGTATTAGGTCCCAAGGACACCCTTAATGAACAGCTCGCTAAATCCTCGCTATATTCCATTTCCCTTAATAAACTTACTTCACTCAATTTCCCAGAGGAACATGCTGTTCCTGAAGAAACGCTAAACCCTTCAAGATCTAATGCAATCACTTGACTCTCACCTTTCCAACCAGGAGTGATAATGCAAGACGTATTAGGTAGTCTCTTCTCTTTCTCACCAACGATTATACTACTTTTTGATATTTCCCTAACTTCATTTTCCAACATATTTCTTAATACCTCAATTTCTTGCCAAACACCATTTTTAACTAAGTTAAAGGAATAGGCCAACGCTTCAGAAAATGCTGCAATAAGAACAAAATTTTCCGTGCCTGCTCTTAATCCAAACTCTTGATTTCCACCTAAAACGGTAGGCTCGATTAAATTCTCATCCTCTACAAAAAGCACACCAACTCCCTTTGGCCCACAAACTTTATGAGAGGCTAAGAATAGTGCCTTTGGTCGCGTTTCATTAAAATTACAATCAATTTTGCCAACAGCCTGGACTGCATCAGTGCATGTTATTCCTTTTGGTACTTTTTGTAATATACCAGTCTCAGAATTAGCAATTTGCAATGCCTGATAGTTTTCGGATTCTGTTAATGAAACAAGGCCGTTTTTCATTACTGGAATAGATACATCACACCACTTTTTAACACAATCGTGTTCAATAGCTGAACATGATATTTTTTTATTATGCAAAAATAGGGCTGCGGCCTCTGATGCTCCAGAAGTAAAAATTATTGTACCCTCATTAAGACCCAGAAGGTCCCTCACCTCATCTCTTGCACTCTCTATGATATTCTTTGCTTCCCTACCTTCAAAATGTACGGAGCTTGCATTGCCTGTCAATTCTAAATTTGAGATTAAGCTTTTGCGAGAACTTTCACACAATAAAGAGCTCGCATTCCAATCAAAATAACGTCGACCATTTTGCAAAAGCGACATTAAGCTTTTTCAAAACTTGATACTGCTTGACATGGCTCCATTGAGTCCGAAGCAACATCTTCTAGTGAAATATTGTGAAGGAATAAATGAACTTGAGACGAAAATTGTTCCCAGAATTTTTCAGTCAAATCTAACTCTAAGGGTTTTGGTGAGATATTTGTTTCATATCGATTTTCACTTGAAACAGCAGCAAAATTCTCATCAACAGCTTCCATTATGTTGTGTATACGTATGTTTTTAGGGTGCAAATTAAGACTAAAGCCACCTGACGCTCCTCTGGAAGCTCTAACCAGATTGGCTTTACGTAATTTCATGAAGAGTTGCTCCAGATAGGTTTGGGATATGCCGAGTTTGTTAGAAATCTCAGCTACTGATACTTTCGAACTAAAATCTTTTCTAGCAATATATGCCATCGCTATCAAAGCGTATCTGCCTTTTGTACTAAGTTTCATGCCTAAAATATAAATAAAATCTTATTAATATTTAAAATAGCTTGACTTTGAGGTCAAGCAATTAGTAACTGTATGACATTGATAAGTAGAGGATCTTCAATGCCCGAAGTAAACATATCAGGTCCAAGCGGCAGACTTGAAGGTAGATTTCACCCTCAAAAAAATGAAGACGCTCCGGTAGCGATAATTTTGCATCCTCATCCTAAGTTTGGCGGCACCATGAATAATAAAGTTGTTTACAACCTTCACTATTGTTTTTTTAATCTTGGTTTTACGTGCTTAAGATTTAATTTTAGAGGAGTTGGTAAAAGCGAAGGAGAATTTGACGATGGCTTAGGGGAATTGGCTGATGCAGCGTCAGCTTTAGATTTTCTGCAATCAAATACTCCAAATTCAAATGGATGTTGGGTCATTGGCTTTTCTTTTGGTTCCTGGATAGGAATGCAGCTTTTAATGAGAAGGCCAGAAATAAGTGGTTTTATATCTGTATCTCCTCCTGCAAATACATATGATTTTAGCTTTTTGGCTCCTTGTCCTTCTTCAGGGCTGATAATCAATGGTAGTTTGGATCGTCTTGTGCCACCATCTGATATTAAAAGCCTATCAGATAGATTGAAACTTCAAAAAGGAATTCAAGTTGCTCATAGAGAGATCGAAGGGGCTGATCATTTTTTTACTAACTTCGAGGGAGAAATGATAAAGGCAGTTAATGAATACCTTTCTACTAGGTCAGATCTATAAATTAATTTTGATTTATGTTAAAAAGCAATCTTCTTAATACATTAAAAACTCGAGGCTTTATTAATGACTGCACTGATTTAGTGGGTCTTGATAATATGTTAAAAAATTCGAAAATCACTTGCTATATAGGGTACGACGCGACGGCTTCTTCTCTACATGTGGGACACCTTATGAATATAATGATGCTAAGATGGTTTCAAAAAGATAAGCACAGAGTAATAACTTTACTAGGGGGAGGAACCACAAAAATCGGAGATCCTTCGTTTAGAAAAACAGAGCGGCCCTTGATAGATGACAAAACGATTAATACTAATCTACTTAGCCTCAAATCAATATTTTCAAAATATATAAAATTTTCATCAAATTTTCCTGATGCACTTATGCTGAATAATGATGAATGGTTAAGCAAGCTAAACTACTTGGAATTTCTCAGGGATACTGGAAAGCACTTTTCAATAAATAGAATGCTTAGCTTTGACTCGGTTAAAAGTAGGCTGCAAAAAAACGACCCCTTAAGCTTTCTTGAATTTAATTACATGATCTTACAAGGATATGATTTTTACAAACTTAATCACGATTACGACTGTATTCTTCAAATGGGTGGGTCCGATCAGTGGGGCAATATCGTTAATGGGATTGAATTAACCAGACGTATAAATGGAAATAAGCTTTTCGGCTTGACTTCACCCTTGCTAACAAACTCTGCTGGTCAAAAGATGGGCAAATCATCTAGTGGAGCTGTTTGGCTAAATGAAGAAAATCTCTCACCTTATGAGTTTTGGCAATTTTGGAGAAATTGTGATGATGCTGATATAAGGAAATTTCTTCTTCTTTTTACCGAATTACCAATTGAAAAAATTAAAACCCTAACATCAAAGAAAGGGCACCACCTAAATGAAGCCAAAATAATTCTAGCAAATGAGGTTACCAAACTCTGCCATGGGAAAGTTAATGCTGATGATGCATTTAAAACCTCAAAGGCAGTTTTTGAAGAAAATATTGGGGGTTCCAACTTACCTACAATAGAAATCAAAGCGAGCGATTGTTCTGAAAATATTACTATCACTCAACTAATGACTATATCAGGTATTGTAAAATCAGGGAAAGAGGCAAGGCGATTAATAGCTGATAATGCGGTAAAGCTCGAAGGGAAACTAATACACGATATCACTGAAAAATATGAAAAAACTCAATTTACCCGTCCTCAGCAAATATCAATTGGTAAAAAGAAACATTTTAACCTTATTATCGTTTAAAGTTATTCTTCAAGGTAGACGTTTTTCATAATGTCTGGATTATCCACTACACCGTTTTTTTTTGCATTACCTTTCTTAATCTTATTTAATATCTCCATTCCAGAATTAACCATACCAAAAATGGTATAATTATTATTTAAATGAGGAGCAGGTTGAAACATTATAAAAAACTGGCTGTTAGCGGAATTTGGGTCCTGCGATCTTGCCATGCCGACTGAACCTTCAACAAAAGGCATATCAGAAAACTCAGATGGCAAGTTCGGCAATAAAGAACCGCCTCGACCTACGAGGTTTGGGTTGAACTTTTTGCTATTGCCAAACTGGACATCACCTGTCTGGGCCATGAATCCATCAATTACTCGATGAAATACTACTCCATTATATGCGCCCGAATTAACTAAGGTCTTTATTCTTTCTACATGCAAAGGTGCCAAATCGGGTAGCAAGGTTATCTTAATCTTTCCATTGGCTTCGCCAGCTACTTCAATAACAAGATTATTCTGAGCAAAAGCAGACTTTAAAAACAATAGACAAAAAATGATACCTATAAGAATTCTTTTTAGAAAGTAAAACCTAAACATTTTTAATCGTCTTTATAAAATCTGGGGTATCAACTTTCCCATTATCCAATTGATCACCTTTTTTTATTTTATCTACAATATCCATACCTTTCACAACTTTTCCCCAGACAGTATATTGATTGTTTAAATGCGGACTATCTTCAAGCATTATAAAAAACTGGCTATTAGCAGAATTCGGACTCTGTGATCGAGCCATACCCACAATACCCCTAACAAAAGGCTCTGAAGTGAATTCAGGATCAAGATCTGGTAAATCAGACCCACCCATTCCGGCTCGATCAACATCAAGACCATTTTTCAACGAACCGTACTGACCGTCACCTGTTTGAGCCATAAAACCTTCTATTACTCTATGAAACACAACATCATCAAAGTATTTTTCTTTGGATAACTCCAATATTCTTGCGCAATGCCTTGGAGCAAGGTCACTGAGCAGTTCTATCACAATATTCCCTTTATTCGTTTCCAAAACTATATTTTTTTTGGCACTTTTTTTGGTTGCCTTTTTTTTCTTTAATGCCATCCTTAATCCTTTTTTAGCTTTTAAATTTACTATTGATTGCTAACGCAATGTCTTCAGTTACAAACTTGTCTATGCTTCCACCCAGTTTAGCAATTTCTTTTACCAATCTTGATGCAATAGCTTGACAACCTGCATCTGCCATAAGGAAAACTGTCTCTATTTTGTTGTCCAAAACTCTATTCATTCCAACCATCTGAAACTCATACTCAAAATCTGATACCGCTCTTAAACCCCTTATTAATATCGAGGCACCTACATCTTTTGCACACTCTATAAGTAAATTTTTGAAAGGATGTACTACAATATCCACTTTCAATGCCTTTAAATTAGCTATTTCTTTTTCGATTAGTTGCACTCTTTCTTCTAAAGAAAATAAAGGGCTCTTATCATTATTTATAGCTACTCCAATTACCAGTTTGTCAACCAGGGTTGAAGCCCTTGTGATAATATCTATGTGTCCAAGCGTTAAGGGGTCAAAAGTGCCTGGGTACAATCCTACTCGCATTTCAGTTTTCCTTCTTTCTAGAGCTTTTTATCAAATCACTTGGAAACAATAGGCCTTAAAAATGCTCCTGTAAAACTTTCTTTCACAGATGCAATGTGTTCAGGTGTGCCTTGGCAAACTACTTTACCACCTTTATTTCCACCCTCTGGCCCAATATCAATTACATAGTCAGCCGTTTTGATAACATCCAAGTTGTGTTCGATAACAATAACCGTGTTACCTTTGTCTACAAGCTCATGCAGAATTTCAAGAAGTTTTTTAATATCATCAAAGTGCAAGCCAGTTGTAGGTTCGTCTAAAATATACATAGTTGATCCTGAACTCCTTCTTGCTAGTTCTTTTGCAAGCTTAACTCTCTGGGCTTCTCCCCCTGATAAAGTTGTTGCCTGTTGACCGACTTTAATATAACCCAAACCAACTCTTTTGAGCGTTGACATTTTTTCTCTTATTGAAGGTACCGCGCTAAAAAACTCCTCAGCTTCATTTACCGTCATTTCCAAGACATCGGAAATGCTCTTGTCCTTAAATTTTATCTCAAGTGTTTCTCTATTATACCTCTTACCATGACATTGGTCGCATTCCACATAAACGTCGGCAAGAAAATGCATCTCTATCTTGATTAGCCCATCCCCTTGACAAGCCTCACACCTACCACCTTTAACATTGAAAGAAAACCGTCCTGGCATATAACCTCTTGCTTTTGATGCTGGTAAGCCTGCAAACCAATCTCTTATATGCGTAAAAGCACCTGTGTAAGTAGCAGGGTTTGATCTTGGGGTTCTTCCTATTGGAGATTGATCTATATCTATAACTTTTTCAAAATTCTCTAAACCTTCAATTCTTTCAAATTTCGCTGGAGTTTGTCTTGAACCGTTGAGTTTAGATGCTGCCGCCTTAAAGAGAGTTTCTATTATTAAAGTAGACTTGCCTCCCCCTGATACACCAGTTACGCATATAAATAATTGCGCTGGAAAAGAAATGGTTACGTTTTTGAGATTATTGCCACATGCTCCTATAAGTTTCACCTCAGATCCGGGCTTACTTCTTCGTTTTAATGGTACAGGTATGCTCATTTTCCCAGAAAGATAAAGTCCAGTAAGCGACTTATCATTCTCAATAACATCCTGGGGAGTTCCTTGTGCAACGATAAATCCTCCCTGAACTCCAGCACCGGGGCCAAGATCAATAACATGGTCAGCTTCTCTTATTGCCTCTTCATCATGTTCAACCACCAAAACTGAATTACCCTGTGCTTTTAAATCTTTGAGAGTTTTTATAAGTCTTCTATTATCTCTCTGGTGCAATCCAATCGAAGGTTCATCTAAAACGTAAAGTACACCTGTTAAGCCAGATCCTATTTGACTTGCTAGTCTGATCCGCTGACTCTCTCCCCCAGACAATGTACCTGAGGCTCGACTTAAAGTTAAGTATTCTAGACCAACGTTGTCTAAAAAGGTTAGCCTGCTTGAGATCTCTTTTATAATAGCGCTACCAATTTGCAAGTGCGACTTAGAGAGAATTTTTCTCAGTGACTCTACCCATAAAAGCAACTGCTTAATCGACTTATCACAACATTCCCCTATATTAAGTTGCCCTACTTTAACGCATAGAGCCTCTTTCCTTAGTCTGTAACCATTACAATTTGAGCAAGGTTTCTCGCTTCTATATCGTTTAAACTCTTCCAGCAACCAAGGTTCGACTGTCTCATCAAACCTCCTCTTTAAGTTAGAGATAACTCCTTCAAATGATTTTTTAGTATTATAAACTCTTCCCCCATCATCAAACCTGAAGGTTATTTGCTCTCCTCCGTTACCGTATAATAATATTTTTTTAATATTTTCACCAAGCTCATTCCAAGGAGCATTAGGATTAAAATCATAATATTTCGATAAAGCCTCGATAGTCTGTCTATAATATGGATTAGAACTCCTTGCCCAAGGTATAATGGCTCCATCATAAACCGACAATTTTCCATCTATAACTATTAAGCTTTCATCAAATTGATCCTCTCGACCAAGGCCGTCGCAGGCTTCACAAGCGCCGGTGGGGGCATTAAAAGAGAATAATCTCGGTTCGATTTCTCCCAGACTAAAACCAGAAACGGGACATGCAAATTTTTCAGAAAACAAAAGAGAGTCCATTTTTTCGTCTTTATCAAAAAGATCAACAACGACTACACCTTCAGAAATATCTAAAGCGGTTCTTAAACTATCAGCAAGTCTTTCACTTACACCTTCTCCAGAACCAGCAATCAATCGATCGACAAGTACGTCGATATTATATCGATATTTTTTGTCTAATGTCGGTATCTCATCAGTGTCATAAAGCTCTCCATTGATCCTTACCCTCTGAAAACCCTTTTTAATTATCTCGTTAATTTCTTTTTTGAATTCTCCTTTCCGATCTTTAACTAATGGAGCATAAATATATAATTTCAGTCCGGGTTTAAGGTTGAGTATGGCGTCTATCATGTCAGATATTTGTTGGGCCTCTATGGGTTTCCCCGTGGCTGGACTGTAAGGCACACCAACTCTGGCAAAGAGTAATCTCATATAATCATAGATTTCGGTGACGGTGCCAACCGTTGAACGGGGATTCTTGCTAGTTGTTTTTTGCTCAATAGAAATGGCTGGGGATAACCCTGATATACTTTCCACATCTGGCTTTTGCATCATGTTTAAAAACTGACGCGCATAAGCTGAAAGGCTTTCCACGTAGCGACGCTGACCTTCGGCATAAATTGTGTCGAATGCCAGTGATGATTTTCCAGACCCTGACAAACCGGTCAGTACAACTAGTTTATCCCTTGGAATATCAACATCTATTGCTTTCAAATTATGTTCTTTAGCAGAACGCACTTTGATATGTGAGATAGAATCCAATCAAATCCTCCTGATCATCAATTAACGCAAATGATAAATATTTAAAGTACTTTTTAATATTCACCTTGATACTTTGTTGAAAATTATATACTTCGATGTTAACTTAAACAAGCGAGGTTTCTATAATGGCTGGAAGTTTAAATAAGGTACTTCTGATAGGAAGATTAGGAAAAGACCCAGAATTACGAGAGTTTCCATCTGGAGGAAAAGTGTGTAATTTTTCTTTAGCTACAAGCGAAACATGGAAGGATTCAAGCACTGGGGAGCGACAAGAGCGCACCAACTGGCACAATATAGCAATTTTTAATGAGCGTCTTGCAGAAATAGCCGAACAGTACCTAAGGAAAGGCTCACAAGTTTATATTGAAGGACAATTGGAAACAAGAAAGTGGCAGGATCAAGCAGGCAATGATCGGTATACAACTGAAGTAGTGCTTAAGAATTTTAGAGGTGAGCTCACAATGCTAGGTGGAAGGTCCGATGATATGCCTAATATGTCGAACCAACAAAATGAACCTCAACCCTATCAATCAAATGAATCAGTCGGGTCTAATCAAAATAGTCTGGGACCAGACGATTTGGACGACGAGATCCCGTTCTAGTTTTGGCCATTTTTTTTCAGGAATTTTAACTCTTGACAGATAACGAAGGTAACGAAGAGCACTCAGAGGAAAACAAAACCTTAGTTGATAATAGCGTTTCGCAAGTATCGCTAGAATCCGAGATGAAATCGGCTTATCTGGACTACGCTATGAGCGTAATTGTAAGTAGAGCTATTCCTGATCTCAGAGATGGCTTAAAGCCAGTTCATAGACGAATTTTATATTCTATGCATGAGACGAATAATACATTTGATCGTCCATATAGAAAGTCTGCTAGACCAGTGGGTGATGTAATGGGTAAATATCATCCTCATGGAGATCAAGCTATCTATGATGCTCTGGTTAGAATGGCTCAAGATTTTTCTATGTCGTTAGTCCTATTAGATGGACAAGGAAACTTTGGATCAATTGATGGAGACTCCGCGGCTGCAATGAGATATACAGAAGTCCGAATGGCCAATCCCACGAGCGCGTTACTTGACGATATTGAAAAGGGGACTGTTGATTTCCAAGATAATTACGATGGCAAAGATACTGAGCCTAAAGTTTTGCCAGCAAGATTTCCAAACTTGTTGGTAAATGGTGCTGGGGGTATTGCCGTCGGGATGGCAACAAATATTCCTCCCCATAACATAGGGGAAGTGATTGATGCCTCTTTAGCTTTAATTAAAGATCCTCAGATAGAAGTTGACGAGTTAATGAAGATATTACCCGCCCCTGACTTCCCTACAGGTGGGATTATTTTAGGTCAATCTGGTTCTAGACAGGCATATTTAACTGGAAAAGGTTCAATAATTATTAGAGCGAAACATACAGTAGAAGAACAGAAGAAAGACAGATTTTCTATAGTGATAACTGAAATTCCTTATCAGGTAAATAAATCCTCTCTTGTTGAAAAAATAGCAGATCTTGCAAGAGAAAAAAAAATCGAGGGAATCTCCCATGTTCAAGATGAATCCGATAGGCTTGGAGTGAGAGTTGTTATTGACCTAAAAAAAGATGCTACTGTTGAAGTAGTTTTAAATCAGTTATATCGCTTTTCACAAATGCAAACCAGTTTTGGTTTCAATCTTCTTGCTCTTGATAAAGGTAAACCAGTCCTTCTCGACGTAAAAAGTTTTTTAAATAAGTTTATCGCATTTCGAGAAGATGTAGTTGCAAGACGAACCATTTTTGAGCTCGAGAAAGCCAGAGAAAGAAGCCACCTTCTTTGTGGTCTAGCAGTAGCAGTTTCAAATGTTGATGAAGTTATATCTATAATTAGAAATTCAGAAAATCCATCTAAAGCTAAAGAAACGCTTATGAATAACAAGTGGAAAGTAAAGCAATTAAGCCGATATTTAGAGCTTATTGATGATCCTCTTCACAAAATAAAAGAAGATGGAACTTATTTGTTATCGGAACAACAAGCAAAAGCAATACTCGAGTTGCGTCTTCAGCGATTAACGGCCCTTGGAGCAACCGAAATAGGCAGTGAATTAGAAGACTTAGCAGAAAAGATAAACGTTTGCCTTGGAATTTTAAAGTCAAGAGAAAGAATAAGGGAAATAATTTCTGCAGAATTATTAGAAGTCAGAGAAAATTATGCTGTGCCAAGGAGATCTGCAATCCAAGAATTTGAAGGGGACTTTGAAGATGAAGACCTAATAGAAAAAGAAGAGATGGTCGTAACGGTTACAAGAGAAGGGTACATTAAAAGAACGGCATTATCTGAATACAGAGAGCAAAAACGGGGTGGCAAAGGTACTCAAGGAATGAATACGAAGGAAACTGATGTAGTAACAAATCTTTTCGTTACAAATACACACACTCCTCTATTATTCTTTTCTTCTGATGGTTTTGTTTACAAACTGAAGACTTGGCGTCTGCCACAGAGTGGTAGAAATTCAAGGGGCAAAGCAATTGTAAATCTCCTTCCTATAAATTCATCAGCGAGAATCACAACTATCCTACCAGTTGATGCAGAGGAAGAAACCTGGAAAGAACTTCAAATATTTTTCGCTACCTCTACAGGTAACGTTCGCAAAAATGCATTGTCTGATTTTACAAACGTAAAAGCAAATGGAAAAATTGCGATGAAGTTACCTGAAAACACAACACTAGTTGGTGTACAGATTTGTAAGAGTGATAATGATGTACTGCTTACTACGGCAAAGGGAAAAGCTATTCGTTTTAATACTGAGGATGTTAGAATTTTTAAAGGTCGCGATTCAATAGGGGTTAAAGGAATAACGTTAAAGAAAAATGATGCAGTGATATCGATGGCTATAATAAAACACGTAGAGGTCAGCACGGAGGAACGCTTAGCATATTTCAAAATGAGAAGAGCAATCACGGGTGAAGATAACGGTATTGAAAACGGAGAAGACTCCACATTAGTTTTAAGTCAAGAGAGATATGTTGAGTTGGGTGCCTTGGAGGAATGGATACTAACAATAACATCTCAAGGATTTGGCAAAAGATCTTCAGCCCACGAATATAGGAGGTCGGGACGTGGCGGTCAAGGAATCACATCTGCTAATCTTGAAAGACGACAAGATAGCATTAGAGCCTCTTTTACTGTGGAAGATGATGATCAAATAATGCTAGTTACATCTACGGGCCAAAGCATACGCTGCTCTGTATCTGAAATATCAAGGCAGTCGAGAAGTGCGTCTGGTGTAAAAGTATTTGATACCAAGGGAGATGAAAATGTGGTATCAGTCGCTTGGATAGCGGATACAACCGAAGACGCAGATTAAATGTCAAAGAAAAAAGTCGCTATAGTTGGAGGAGGACTGGCTGGAAGTGAAGCTGCGTGGCAGCTAGGTAGAATGGGTATATCATCAAATTTATACGAAATGCGACCCAAAAAAAAATCTCCCGCTCATAAGACTTCTTTGTTAGCAGAGCTAGTTTGCTCAAATTCGTTTAGATCAGATGACCACACCAATAATGCTGTAGGACAATTACATTGGGAGA